>NZ_JBAMDH010000035.1:0-66924 GCF_036961685.1 Massilia sp. DD77 | reverse complement strand
CTACGGGCGTGGCGACTGCCGGGGCTTCCGCCCCGCCCTGTCCGGGACGAAAGGCAAGCATGCGCAGCAGGGTCATCGTGAAGCCGGCGTACTCGTCCGGCGCCAGGCCGATCTCGTTACGGCCGTGCACGGCGATCTGGTAATACAGCTGCACTTCCTGGGCGTCGAATTCGCCGGCCAGGCGCAGGATGTCGGCCAGTTCCGGCAGGTCTTGCGGCACGGCCGCCGGCACGCTCTGGGCCAGGGCGATCCGGTGCAGCAGGGTGCCGAGGTCCTGGAGCGCGCCGTTGTACGACAGGCTGCGGCTGGCCATCTCGTCGGCCACCGCCATCAGGTCGGCGCCATCCTGGGCCGCCAACGCGTCCAGCAGGCGCACCAGGTAGGACTGGTCGAGCGCGCCCAGCATGCCCTGCACGGCGTCCAGGGTCACCTGGCCGGCGGCATAGGCGATCGCCTGGTCGGTCAGCGACAGCGCGTCGCGCATCGAACCGTGGGCGCCCTGCGCCAGCAGGCGCAGCGCGGGCTGTTCGAAGCTCACGCCTTCCTGGCCCAGGATGTTTTCCAGGTGGCCGACGATGTGCCCCGGGGGCATCTGCTTGAGGTTGAACTGCAGGCAGCGCGACAGCACCGTCACCGGGATCTTCTGCGGGTCGGTGGTGGCGAGGATGAACTTGACATGCGGCGGGGGTTCCTCGAGCGTCTTGAGCATCGCATTGAACGCGTGGTTGGTCAGCATGTGCACCTCGTCGATCATGTAGACCTTGAAGCGCGCATTGCTCGGCGCGTAGACCGCCTGCTCGAGCAGCTGGGCCATCTCGTCGACGCCGCGGTTGGACGCCGCGTCCATCTCTATATAGTCGACGAAGCGGCCGGCGTCGATCGCGCGGCAGGCTTCGCACTGCCCGCAGGGTTCGGCCGTGATGCCGCCCTGCCCGTCCGGGCCGATGCAGTTCAGCGACTTGGCCAGGATGCGCGACAGCGTGGTCTTGCCGACCCCGCGAGTGCCGGTGAACAAGTAGGCGTGGTGCAGGCGGCCGGTCCTCAACGCATGGCTCAGCGCACGAACGACGTGCTCCTGGCCGACCAGCGTTTCGAAGTTCTTGGGACGGTATTTGCGGGCGAGGACTTGATAGGACATGCCGGGATTTTACCGCAGATGGGCGTTGCCGCGAACAATCTGAGGTCATGCCGTCAAGCATTGGTGCGCGACGGGACGAAGCGCATGCACGGCCAGGCGCCGCTGCCGGACGGATCACTACCAGGGAAGGAAAAACAGGAGGGAAGATAAGAGGCGAGCCTGATCTGCGGCACTTGCGGTGAACGGCTTTGGCTGCTTCGTTCCCGACCTGACCAGGTAAACCATGCCACAATGCGCAGGGGCCCGCCAGCAGCCATTATACCTCACCGCCCCTTGTTTGGGAAACGGCGGAAAAACGCCGGCTGATACGTTTCAGTTTGCCTCAAAACCGTCGTCCCGGCGAAGGCCGGGACCCAAGTTGCACGCGTCACCACAGCACAACGAACTTGGGCCCCGGCCTTCGTCGCGGTGACGGTCTCGAGTCTGACTAAATACGACCAGCCGCAGGCTGCTATTAGATACCCAGCTGCTGCCAGATCTCGTCGACCTTCCGCTTGACCCCGTCGTCCATGACGATCGGCGTCCCCCACTCCCGAGTGGTCTCGCCCGGCCACTTGTTGGTCGCGTCGATCCCCATCTTGCTGCCCAGGCCGCTGATCGGCGAAGCGAAGTCGAGGTAGTCGATCGGGGTGTTGTCGACCAGGACCGTGTCGCGGGTAGGGTCGACCCGGGTGGTGATGGCCCAGATCACTTCCTTCCAGTCGCGCACGTCGACGTCCTCGTCCACCACCACGATGAACTTGGTATACATGAACTGCCGCAGGAAGCTCCACACGCCGAACATCACGCGCTTGGCGTGGCCGGCGTACTGCTTCTTCATCTGCACCACGGCCATGCGGTAGCTGCAGCCTTCCGGCGGCAGGTAGAAGTCGGTGATCTCGCTGAACTGCTTCTGCAGCAGCGGGATGAAAACCTCGTTCAGGGCCACGCCCAGCACCGCCGGCTCGTCGGGCGGCTTGCCGGTGTAGGTGGAGTGATAGACCGGATCGCGGCGCATGGTGATGCGGTCGATCGTGAACACCGGGAAGCTGTCCTGCTCGTTGTAATAGCCGGTGTGGTCGCCATACGGCCCTTCGAGCGCGTGCTCGAAGCCGGACGGGTGACTGGCGTCCGGGTAGATATGCCCTTCCAGCACGATCTCCGCGGAGGCCGGCACGCGCAGCTCGCTCCCGATGGCTTTCACCAGGGTCGTGCGGCTGCCGCGCAGCAGTCCGGCGAACTGGTATTCGGACAGGCTGTCCGGCACCGGCGTCACCGCGCCCAGGATGGTGGCCGGATCGGCGCCCAGCGCCACCGCGATCGGGTAAGGCTGGCCCGGGTTGGCCAGCGCGTGCTCGCGGAAGTCGAGCGCGCCGCCGCGGTGGGCCAGCCAGCGCATGATGACCTTGTTCGGCCCCAGCACCTGCTGGCGGTAGATGCCCAGGTTCTGGCGCTTCTTGTTCGGGCCCTTGGTGATCACCAGGCCCCAGGTGATCAGGGGGGCGATGTCGCCCGGCCAGCAGTGCTGGATCGGCAGCTTGCCGAGGTCGACGTCCTGCCCTTCCCAGACGATTTCCTGGCAAGGGGCGCCGCGCACTTCCTTGGGCGCCATGTCCCAGACCGCCTTGACGAGGGAACCCAGGCCCAGGATGTCCTTGAAGCCCTTGGGCGGCTCCGGCTCCTTCAGGCGCGCCAGCACGTGGCCGATGCGGCGCAGCTCGCCCACGTCGTCCGCGCCCATGCCCAGGGCCACGCGGCGCGGGGTGCCGAACAGGTTGCCGAGGACCGGGATGGCGTGGCCGGTGGGCTGGGTGAACAGGAGCGCCGGGCCGCCGGCGCGCAGGGTACGGTCGCAGACCTCGGTCATTTCGAGGTGGGGCGACACCGGGATTCCGACACGCTTGAGTTCGCCCATGCTGTCCAACTGGGCCATGAAATCCCGTAAGTCTGTATATTTCATCAAGTATTTGATCGTTTTTTCAACTGCATTTGGTGGGTGAAGGGTCTCGGCCAAGTCCTTGAATTGCTGAGCATTTTCAAGATTGACCCTTGGAAATCAGACCTAAAAGTAATAAAGGCGGAGCGTGCTAGGGTTGACTTGATATAAGCTCGCCCCTACAATCCACCCTACTTGATGAGGCAGGCACGTCTTTTTGACATCATTTTAGCTGTTCTCATGCATTCACGGGGTCGGGGCCCCACATGACATTTTAAGGAGTGTTTTCATTGGGCGTCTGCCCAGCCCCCCGAAACAGTTGTTGAGCCACTGGTCCCTGCCGCCCTGGCCATACCAGCTTAAGCAAAGCAATGACGGCGTCAGTCCACCGCAAGGCGGCGACAGACGATATTTCTGATGCACGGCAACGTACGTCCAAACGAAGCGCCTTTGCGCTCCGGCGGGATCGTTTTTGCCGCGACAAAAGGGAGATTCGATGATGCATCGTTTCATCGCGAGCGCACGGCTCGTCCAATCCATGGCTAACCAGCCAATCACGTGGGCTTCCGTGAGCAAAGCGGCCCGTGGTCTCTTGACCACCGCACAATACACACTGACCATCTGCGGTCTCACGGCAATTGCCGCGCTCGCACTGCTGTACACCAACGAGAACGTCGCCAAGCGCGTCTCGCAACTGCTGCATCCGCAGCCGGCCATCGTGGCTGCCGCACCGGCCGCCCCGACCGCGATTACCGTCGCCGAAGCCGTGGCCGAGGAAACGACCCACGAGGCGCACCCTACCCTGGGCAGCTCCAAGCAGCAGCAATGGGTGACCAACTGGCTGTCGAAGCGCTACCGCGTCGCCAGCGACGCGGCCAACATGCTGGTCTCGACCGCCTACATGACGGCGCACGAGGTCAAGCTGGATCCGCTGCTGATCCTGGCCGTGATGGCGATCGAGTCGGGCCTGAATCCGTTCGCGGAAAGCCCGGTGGGCGCCAAGGGCTTGATGCAGGTCATGGCCAAGGTACACCATGACAAGTTTGCCGAAGTGGGCGGCCAGCAGGCCGCGCTGAATCCGGTCGCCAACATCCGTGTCGGCGCCCTGATCCTGAAGGACTACGTGAAACGCACCGGCTCGGTGGAAGGCGGCCTGAAGACCTATGTGGGCGCGGCCGACATGGAAAGCGATTCGGGCTATGGCTCCAAGGTGCTGGCGGAATACCGCCGCCTGAAGCAGGTGGCCAAGGGCCACAAGGTGCCGACCTTCACCCCGCCGGCCCCGCCCGCGGCGATCGTGGTCAGCAAGCCGGCCGAACCGGCCGCCAAGCCGGCAGACGCCCCGGCCGCCACGCCGGCCCCGGCCGAAGCGCCGGCGGCGGAAGTGATCGCCGGGCTGTAAGCTGTACCGGACTCCTCATGACCACCGCTGCGGCGGTGGTTTTTTTATGGGTGGGTGGTTTGTGGCGCTACGTTCGCAAACCATCCTGCCCTGCGTGCGGCCCGCTGCCCCAATCCGTCATCCCCGCGCAGGCGGGGGCCCAAGTTCGTCGCATTCCACCGCGGTCTAATCAGGGCTAACGGGCTGCACGCAAACTTGGGTCCCCGCCTGCGCGGGGAGTCATTCCCTCCAGTGGAGGGAATGACGCTCAAAAGCTGCGAGCAAAATCGATCGCCTCCTCACAGCACAAAAAAAGCCACCGGCTCCCGCACGGTGGCTTCTATATATATAGAGCGTCGAAGCGATCAGCGCTTCCCGTCCGCCCCCACTTCGTCCGGACGCAGGTTCGAGGCCAGCTTGTCCAGCACGCCGTTGACGTATTTGTGGCCGTCGATGCCGCCGAAGGACTTGGTCAGTTCCACCGCCTCGTTGATCACGACGCGGTAGGGAGTCTCCGGATGGTTCTTCAGTTCGTAGGCGCCCAGCAGCAGCACCGCGTGCTCGATCGGCGACAGCTCGGTCAGCTGGCGGTCGATCAGCGGGGCAATGCGCTCGCGCAGCTCGACCGAGGTGCCGATCGCGCCGTTCAGCAGGTCGGCGAAGAACTCGCCGTCCGCCTTGTCGAAGCCGTGGGCGCCGCGGATGTTGGTGGCGACGGTGCGCGCCGGCTCATTGTTCAGCAGCCACTGGTACAGGCCCTGCAGCGCGAACTCGCGCGCGCGGTGGCGCGGCGTGCGGTTCTTGCTGGGGTTGGCGTGCATGCTCTTGTCAGTCATTTCTCTCAACCTTCTCTATTTACTCTTCTTCGGCCGACAGCTCTTCCAGGCCGATCAGCAGGTTCGACATCTCGACCGCCACGCGCGCCGCGTCGGCGCCCTTCTCGGCCATGCGGACTTCCGCCTGCTCATCGTTCTCGGTGGTCAGGATCGCGTTCGCGATCGGCATGCCGTAGTCCAGGCCGATGCGGGTGATGCCCGCGCCCGATTCGTTCGCCACCAGCTCGAAGTGGTAGGTCTCGCCGCGGATCACCGCGCCCAGCGCGATCAGCGCATCGAACTGCTGGGTCTCGGCCATCTTCTGCAGGGCCAGCGGCACTTCGAGCGCGCCCGGCACGGTCACGTGCAGGATGTCCTCGTCGGCCACGCCCAGGCGCTTCAGCTCGGCCAGGCAGGACGACAGCAGGCCGTGGCCGATGTCGGCGTTGAAGCGGGCCTGCACGATCCCGATGCGCAGGCCGTCGCCCGCCAGATTGCTTTCATAAGTTCCTACCGTCATGGCTGACCTCTTCTTGTCTGTGTATATATATTAGGGATATGGTAACGCAAGCCTCAGGCGGCAGGGCACGGCAGGTAGCCGGTGACTTCCAGGTCGAAGCCGGTCATCGAAGGCATCTTGCGCGGATTGGCCAGCAGCTGCATCTTGCCCACGCCGAGGGCGCGCAGGATCTGGGCGCCGATGCCGTAGGTGCGCAGGTCCATCGAGGCCGCGCGCGCATTCGCACGGCCCTTGGTTTCAGGCGGCGCGAACTGGGTGAACAGCTGCTCGGCGGTCTCGCCGCAGTTCAGCAGCACGATCACGCCGCGCTCGCTGGCCTGGATGGTGCGCATGGCCGAGGCCATGTCCCACGAGTGGGTGGACGAACGGTTTTCCAGCAGGTCCAGCAGCGACACCGGCTGGTGCACGCGCACCAGGGCTTCCTGGTCGGGCGACTGCTCGCCGTGCACCAGCGCCAGGTGGGCCGCGCCGCTCGGGCTGTCGCGGAAGGCGACCAGGGTGAACTCGCCGTGCTCGGTCGAGAGCTTGCGCTCGGCGACGCGCTCGACCAGGCATTCGTTCTGGCTGCGGTAGTGGATCAGGTCGGCGATGGTGCCGATCTTCAGCTTGTGCTCGTGCGCGAACTCGATCAGGTCCGGCAGGCGCGCCATGGTGCCGTCTTCCTTGATGATCTCGCAGATCACCGAGGCCGGGGTCAGACCCGCCATCGCGGTCAGGTCGCAGCCCGCTTCGGTATGGCCGGCGCGCATCAGGACGCCGCCCTTCTGGGCACGCAGCGGGAAGATGTGACCCGGCTGCACCAGGTCGTCCGGGGTGGTGCCCTTGTTGACGGCCACCTGGATGGTGCGCGCGCGGTCGGCCGCCGAGATGCCGGTGGTGACGCCTTCGGCCGCTTCGATCGACACCGTGAAATTGGTCCCGAACGAGGTGCCGTTCTTCGAGGTCATCATCGGCAGCGCCAGCTCGTCGCAGCGCTCCTCGGTCAAGGTCAGGCACACCAGGCCCCTGGCGTGGCGGATCATGAAGTTGATCGCTTCGGGCGTCACGAAATCGGCGGCGAGCACCAGGTCGCCTTCGTTTTCGCGGTCCTCTTCGTCGACCAGAATGACCATGCGGCCGGCGCGAAGTTCGGCAACGATTTCCTCGGTGCTGGAGATAGACATGCGGATTCCTTGAATCGGGGGATGGTTATGCGTAATCCGCTATTTTAAAGGATTTGCAGGCTTTTAACCGGCTCTCCCTTCGGGAGGCCCAGCCGGCCGGCGGCGCCAGCGTGGCCAAAACAGCATCGTCGTTGCATTCTAGCAACAACACAAGCTGTGCCAGCGGTAAATTGTTAAGCTTTACATTTTCGCGCGCAACATCCTAGCGTGTCTACGCTCGACTCGATTATGATAAAGACATCGCAGCCGCCCGTGTATGCACACGCGGCCGCTTCCTGACGGAGTTGCCATGCAGGTAGTTCCACCTTGCAGCGAAAAGTCGACCGTCTTCACCGGAAGGCGGTGCTGATGGCCACCATCCTGATCGTCGACGATCGGCCGAGCAACCGCGCCTTCCTCGGCGCCCTGCTCGGTTTCACCGGCCACCGGCTGCTGGAAGCGGAAGACGGCGCCCAGGCCCTGGCGCTGACGCGCGCCGAACGTCCCGACCTGATCATTACCGACATCCTGATGCCGACCATGGACGGCTACGAGTTCGTCCAGCAGGTGCGCGCCGATCCCGGCCTGGCCGCGACCCGGGTGATCTTCTTTTCCGCCGTGTATGCCGAACACGAGACGGTGGCGATGGCCGCGCGCTGCGGCGTGTCCACGGTGCTGAGCAAACCGGCTGACGCCCATCAGATCCTGGAGGCGGTCAATGCCGAACTGGGCGTGCTCGAGGGCGCGCCAGCCCCGCCCCTGCCCGATGACGGCGCGCGCGACCGCGACTTGCCCTTCGATTTGTGCGCGCGCCTGTCCGAACTGGAACGCATGTGCCTGGCCCTGGTCGGCGAGCGCCGCGTCGAGGCCCTGGCGGCGGCCTTTCTCGACGCCGCGCGCCGCGTGCTGGATGCCGACGTGGTCGCCCTTTGCTTGCTGGAGAGCACCGAGCGCAGCGTACGCCACCTGGAAACCTATGGCGTCGACGGTGCGCTGCTGCGCGACGCGGCCCTGGACGATACCCGCCTGCCTGGCGCCCTGCTGCGCGCGCGCGCCCCGCTGCGCCTCTCGGAGGGAGATCCCCTGCTTGCCAGCATGCCCGCCAGCCATCCTCCGCTGGGCCACCTGCTCGGCCTGCAGGTGCACGACCTGCAGCATCCGCACGGCTGGCTGTATTGCGGCCGCCGCTCCAGCGCCGAGGCCTTCTCGGACGAGGAAGAGCGCTGGGCCACCGCGCTGGCCGCGCAGTTGGCGGTCGCCTACGAAAACCTGAACCTCTACGACGTGGTCCAGCGCCATGCCGCCCAGCTGCAGCTGGAAGCGATCGCGCGCGCCGAGGCGGACGCCGCCCTGCGCGAGAGCAAGCACCGGCTCGAACTGGCGCGCCAGGTGTTCGACAGCACCCAGGAAGCGATCATGATGACGGACGCGAACGCCAACATCGTGGCCGTCAATCCCGCCTTCGAGCAGATCACCGGCTTCACCGAGGCCGAGGTGATGGGACAGAACCCGCGCGTCCTGCGCTCCGGGCGTCACGACGACGATTTCTACAGGGCGATGTGGTCCTGCCTCGAAAAGGACGGGCAATGGCGCGGCGAGCTGTGGAACCGCCGCAAGAACGGCGAGATCTACCCCGAACGCGCCAGCATCAGCGCGGTGCGCAACGACAAGGGCAAGCTGACCGCCTATGTCTCGGTCTCGACCGACATGTCGGCCCTCAAGGCCGCCCACCACCAGCTCGACTTCCTGTCGAACCACGACGCCCTGACCCTGCTGCCCAACCGCTCGCTGTTCAACGACCGCCTGCAGCAGGCGCTGGCGGCGGCGCGCCAGGGCGGCGGCCAGGTGGCGCTCCTGCTGTTCAATGTCGACCGCCTCTCGCGCATCAACGACAGCCTGGGGCACGCGGCCGGCGACGCCGTGCTGCGCGAAGTGGCGCGCCGCGCCAGCGAGGTGGCCGGGCCGACCGACACGGTGGCGCGGCTGTCGGGCGACGAATTCGTGATGGTGGTGAACGGCTGCGAGGACACCGACGCCATCATCTACTGCGCACGGCGCCTGATCGACGCCATCGCCCAGCCGCACACGGTGGGCGGGCACGACGTGGTGGTCACCGGCAGCGTCGGGATCAGTATCTATCCGCGCGACGGCAGCGCGCCGGGCGACCTGCTCAAGGCCGCCGACGCCGCCCTGGGCAGCATGAAGCAGTCCGGCCGCAACGGCTTCCGCTTCTTCAAGGGCGAGATGAACGCCGAGGCCCTGCGCTGGCTGGCGCTCGAGACGCGCTTGCGGCGCGCCATCGAGCGCGACGAACTGGCCCTGCACTACCAGCCGCAGATCTCGCGCCTGGATGGCCGCGTGGTCGGCATGGAAGCCCTGCTGCGCTGGCGCAGCGACGAGATCGGCCAGATCTCGCCGGCCGACTTCATTCCGCTGGCCGAGGACACCGGCCTGATCCTGCCGATCGGCGAATGGGTGATCCGCCAGGCCTGCTTCCAGAGCAAGGCCTGGCAAAACGCCGGCCTGGCGCCGGTGCGGGTCGCGGTCAACGTCTCGGCCAGCCAGTTCAAGGCCGGCACCGTCGCCACGGTGGTGCGGGCCGCGCTCGAGGACAGCGGCCTGGCGGCGCGCTGGCTCGAGGTGGAGCTGACCGAAAGCGTGATGCTGGGAGAATCCGGCGCAGCCGAAGCCCAGATGACGGAGTTGCGCGCGATGGGCGTGTCGCTCTCGCTGGACGACTTCGGCACCGGCTACTCCTCGCTCGGCTACCTGTCGCGCTTCCCGCTCGACAAGCTCAAGATCGACCAGGCCTTTGTCCGCAACATCACGACCGAACAGCGCAGCGCCGCCATCGCCCAGGCCACCATCGCCCTGGCCCAGGGCCTGTCGCTGGCGGTGGTGGCCGAAGGCGTGGAAACCATCGGCCAGCGCGACTTCCTCGGCGCCATCGGCTGCGACGTCTTCCAGGGCTACCTGTACAGCCGCCCGGTGGCCGCCGTGGAGATGGCCGAGCTGCTGGCCCTGGGCCGCGTCGCCAGGTGAGCCCGCCCCGCTTGCATGCGCGGCGGCCCGCACGCCGCGCCGGGTTAGAATGCACTCGACCATATCACCGGGAATGACCCAATGAGCAACCATTTCGTGCGCGGCCTGTGCCTGGCCGCAGTGCTGTTCGCGCACACCCTGGCCGGCGCCGCCCCTCCGGCGCCCTCGGCGCCCCCGCCCCTGCGGCTGGATGCGTCCATTCCCGTCGGGCCGCAGGTCAAGGTCGGCAAGCTGGCCAACGGCCTGACCTGGTATGTGCAGCGCAATGCCCGTCCGGAACGCAAGCTCGAACTGCGCCTGGTGGTGAAGGCCGGCTCGATCCTGGAAGACGAGGACCAGCGCGGACTGGCCCACTTCGTCGAGCACATGGCCTTCAACGGCAGCACCCACTTTCGCAAGCACGAGCTGGTGTCCTATCTGCAGTCGATCGGGGTCGGCTTCGGCGCCGACCTGAATGCCTATACCTCCTTCGACGAGACAGTCTACGTGCTGCCGATTCCCACCGACCAGCCGCAGAACGTCGCCAAGGCCTTCCAGGTGCTGGAGGACTGGGCCCACGGCGTGCGCTTCGATCCTGACGCCATCGACAAGGAGCGCGGCATCGTGCTGGAAGAACTCCGGCTCGGCAAGGGCGCCTCGGACCGCATGGGCAAGCAGATCTACCCGAAGATCTTCAATGGCTCCAAATACGCCGAGCGCCTGCCGATCGGCCGCGAGGAGGTGCTGCGCGACTTCAAGCCTGATGCTCTCAAACGATTTTACCGCGACTGGTACCGCCCCGACCTGATGGCGGTGGTGGTGGTCGGCGACATCGACCCGGCGCGCGCGGAACACCTGATCAAGACGCACTTCTCGCGCCTGAAGAATCCGGCCAAGCCCCGTCCGCGCGACTACGCCACGATTCCCGCGCGATCCGACACCGAGGCGCTGGTGGTGCTCGACCATGAAGCGAACGGCAATTCGGTCCTGATCCGCTACCCGCTGCAGCCGGTGCGCGAAGCCGGCACCATCGGCGCCTACCGCGAGGAACTGGTGCAGCTGCTGTTCGGCGCCATGCTCAACGGCCGCCTGCAGGCCCTGGCCCAGCAGCCCGAACCGCCCTACTTGGCCGCCAGCAGCGCGCTGGGCAAGCTCACGCCGCGCTACCACTCGTTTAACGCCAGCGCCGCCCTCGGACCGCGCGGCGCGGCGCCGGCGCTGGCCGCCCTGGTGCAGGAAAACGAACGCGCGCGCCGGCATGGCTTCGGCGCCCAGGAACTGGAGCGGGCCAAGAAGAACCTGATGCGCAACTACGAGCAGGCCTGGAACGAGCGCGCCAAGAGCGATTCCGCCACCTACGCCGCCGAATACATCCGCAACTTCCTGCAGCACGAGGCGATTCCCGGCATCGACACCGAGTACCGCTACGTGCGCGAACTGGTGCCCGGCATCTCGCTCGACGAGATGAACGCCTACGCGCGCCGCACCATTCCCGCCGATTCGGGCAAGCTGGTGCTGTACACGGGCATGGACAAGCCGGGGGCACCCAACGGCGCCCAGCTGCTGGCGGCGGTCAGCGAGGCCGCGCAGCAGCCGGTCCAGCCCTACGACGACAAGGCCGTGGCGGCGCGCCTGATGGACAAGCCGCCCAGCCCGGGGACCATCGTGGCCGAGCGCCAGGACAAGGCGCTCGGGCTGACCCATCTGACCTTGTCGAACGGTGTCAAGGTGATCCTCAAGCCCACGGATTTCCTCAACGACCAGGTGATGCTGAGCGCGGCGCGCTTCGGCGGACAGAGCCTGTTCGGCGACCAGGACATCCTGAATGCACGCTTCGCCAACGCCATCGTGGCCAGCATGGGCGTGAAGGACTTCACCCCGCTCGACATGCGCAAGATCCTGGCCGGCAAGGCGGCCGGCGTGACGGTCGGCCTGGGCAGCTACACCGACCTGGTCGCAGGCGCATCGGGCGCCTCGGACGTCGAGACCATGCTGCAGCTGCTGTGGCTGAAATTTTCCAGCGTGCGGCGCGACGAGGACCTGTTCCGCGCCTATGTCGGCAAGCAGGCCGAACTGGCGCGCAACCAGAGCGGCCAGCCGGGCAAGCGCTTCGGCGACGCGGTGGTGTCGGCGCTGTATAACGGCCACCCGCGCGCGCCGCGTTCGCTGGAGGCGGACGACTACGCCAAGATCGACCTGGACCGCAGCATCGATATCTTCCGCCAGCGCTTCTCCAGCGCCAAGGACCTGAGCTTCATCATGGTCGGCAGTTTCGACGCGGCCGCGATCCGCCCCCTGCTGGCGACTTATCTCGGCAGCCTGCCGACACAAGACATCCCGGTCGCTTACCGCGACGTGGGACTGCGGCCGGCGAAAGGCGTGATCAAGCGCGAGGTGCGCAGCGGGACCGAACCAAAGAGCACGATTTCGCTGAGCTTCACCGGCGCGGCCGAATTCTCGGAAACCGAGCAACTGCGCCTGGCGGCGGTGATCGAGGTGATCAACCTGCGCCTCATCGAGGTGCTGCGCGAGCAGATGGCCCTGATCTATGGCGGCGGCGCCAGCGGCGCGCTGAGCAAGATCCCCTACGGGAACTACTCGATCGGCATCAGCCTGCCGACCGGGCCGGAACATGTGGACAAGGTGCTGGCGGCGACCTTCGCCGAGATCAAGCGCCTGCAGGAACAAGGACCGGGCGCGGCCGACCTGGACAAGGTCAAGAGCAACTGGATCCAGAACCACCGGCGCTCGCTGCGCGAGAATGGCTACTGGGTGGCCAACCTGCAGGCGGCGCTGACCGAAGGCACCGACCCGGCCTCGATCCTGGACGTGGAACGGCAGGTGCAGGCGCTCAGCGCGCAGGACGTGCAGGCGGCGGCGCGGCGCTACTTCGATACGGAGAATTACGTGCAGGTGGTGCTCAATCCCGAGCGGCCGGCGGCGGCGCACGTGGCGGCGTCCGCGGCGGGAGAATGAATTTTCGGTGAGCCCGGGTGATGGTTCACGTGAAGCTTCGCCGACCGTAGGGTTGGCGGCTTTGCCGCCAGCCCTACGGTGATTCGGCGAGCGTGGTCAAAACGACACTCAGCCCTTGGCCGACAACATGCGCTCCACATAACGCGCGATCAGGTCGATCTCCAGGTTCACCTTCGACCCCGCGCGCAGGTGCTTGAGCGTGGTGACCTCGATCGTGTGCGGGATCAGGTTGATCGAGAAGCGGCACACCTTCCCTGCCCCGGCCTCGAGATCTTCCACACGATTGACGGTCAGCGACACGCCGTTCACCACCACCGAGCCTTTGTACGCCAGGAACTTGGCCAGCTCGTGCGGCGCGTCGATGACCAGCTCGCGCGATTCGCCCACCGGCTCGAAGCTGTGCACGGTGCCGAGGCCGTCCACGTGGCCGGATACCAGGTGGCCGCCCAGGCGCTCGGCCAGGGTCAGCGCCTTTTCCAGGTTGACCTCGCCCGGCGCGTCCAGGCCCACGGTCTTGCTCAGGCTTTCGCGCGAGACGTCGACGGTGAAGCTGTTGGCGGTCTTTTCGACCACGGTCATGCAGGCGCCGTTGATGGCGATCGAGTCGCCCAGGGCGACGTCGGCCAGCGGCAGCGGACCGGCATCGATCGCCAGGCGCACGCCCGCGTCCAGGCCGCCCGCCAGCGGCGCGACGGTAGTGATGTTGCCGACTGCGGCGACGATTCCAGTAAACATACGGCCTTCTTCCTTCAGGTTGGTGTCATTGTTCATTCGCCTGGCCGGCCAACCTGGCCAGCGAATCTTGCAAGAATGCGCAGGTCGTCGCCGACTCGCGCCACATCGTGGAAGCGCAAGCCGCGCTTGTCGGCCAGGCGCGCCAGCGGCGGCAGGTCGAACATGCCCTGCCCCGGGCCGATCAGGCTCGGCGCCAGGTAGACCAGCAGCTCGTCGACGCAGCCTTCGCGTACCAGCGAGGCGTTCAGCCTGGAGCCCGCTTCGACGTGCACTTCGTTGATCTCGCGCCGTCCCAGCTCGCGCATCAGGGCCGGTAAATCGACCTTGCCCGATGCGTTCGGCAGCTGGATCACCTCGTGGCCGGCGGCGCGCAACGCGGCTTCTTTTTCCGGGTGGGGGACGGCGGCCACTATCCAGCACGGCTCCCCTTGCAAGATGCGGGCGTCGAGCGCGATGTCAAGCCGGCTGTCGACGATCACGCGGCGCGGCGGCAGCGGCGTCTCGACGCCGCGCACCGTGAGCTGGGGATTGTCCGCCCTGACGGTGCCAATCCCGGTCAGGATTACCTGGGCCCGGGCGCGCCAGGCATGGCCGTCCGCGCGCGCCTCTGGCCCCGTGATCCACTGGCTTTCGCCGCCCGCCAGCGCCGTGGCCCCGTCCAGGCTGGCGGCCGACTTCAAGCGCACCCAGGGCAGGCCGCGGCGCATGCGCGAGAAGAATCCGATGTTGAGTTCGTTCGCCTCGTCGGCCAGGACGCCGGAACTGACGGCAATGCCGGCCGCCTCGAGCTGGGCCAGGCCGCGCCCGGCCACCAGCGGGTTCGGGTCGACCATGGCCGCGACCACCCGGCCCAGGCCGGCCTCGACCAGGGCGTTCGCGCACGGCGGCGTGCGGCCGTAGTGGCTGCAGGGTTCCAGGGTCACGTAGGCGGTGGCGCCGCGCACGTCGACGCCGCGCGAGGCGGCGTCGCGCAGTGCGACGATCTCGGCGTGCGGGCCGCCGGCGCGCTGGGTATGCCCGGCCGCGATCACCATGCCCTCGCGCACGATCACGCAACCGATGCGCGGGTTGGGCGCGGTGATGTACATGCCCTTGGCGGCCCATTCGAGGGCGAGCGCCATGCCGTCGGCATCGCTGCGTATCTGCATGCTGTCTTTCGCGGTGTCCTTGCTCACGTCGATCTTTCCTTCAGGGCGGCGCCGGCGCGCCTTCGCAGCCGCGCTCGCGCGCCGGATTGCAGCTGCGCGCACGGCCCAGCATGTTGATTTTAATACGCCGGACACCGTCGCCGTGAAACAGCGACAGCGTACCCAGCCGTGATGCCGCGCTGTTGGTGTCGCTGCAGCTGCGTCCGGCGCCATTGTAGGCGATGTACTGGGGCGGCGCTGGGCTGGTGAAGGCATAGTCGGCCTGCATGCCCTGCGGCAGCGCCGGGTGGACGGCCAGCACCTCGTCGTCCGGGCCGGGCGCGCGATCGCCGTCGCGGTCGACGAAGACGGTCCAGCCGCGTGTCCAGTCCTCGCCGGCGGCGTCGTTCGGCACCAGCTTGACCGTCTCGTTGCGGGCGATGGCCTGGGCCCGCGCGAAGGCGATGGCGCCCGACAAGTCACCGGTAGCGGAGCGCAGTTGCTGGGCCAGCAACAGGCTGTGCAGGTTGGGGGCGGCCATGCCGGCGGCGATGGCGGCGATGCCGAGGACGACGCTGAGTTCGGAGAGGGAGAAGCCGCGGTGGCGCCGGGGGGATCCTGGGGCGCGTGCCGTAGGGTGGGCGGCGGAGCCGTCCACCCTACGGGTTGTGTTGGCCATCAATTCGGCATGCGCGGCATCGGTGCGGTCACGGAAGTAGCTCATGGCCAGCACCTGTCCGAAGTACCGTTCGAGGCCTGGGCGCCCGTGCTGTCATAGGTCAGCGCGCCGCATTCGGGGTCGGCGAAGCCGCTGTCGACGTTTTCGGTCCCGGGCCGGGCGCGCAGCCGGATGCATTCCTGGATGGCGCGGCCGGGACAGGCGACACCGTCGAGCTCATAGGCGCTGGCTGCGGCCTCGCGGCCGAGCCACCACTTGAAGCGGCCCGCGTCCCCGGAGTCGGCTTCCGACGAGAAGGCCAGGTAGCTGTGGTGCTGGGCGCGGTACTGTTCCTGGCGCTGCATCAGGTCCACCAGCGCCAGCTGGGCTTCGATACGTTTGGCCTTGGCCATCTGGCGCGCATACGAGGGATAGGCCACCGCGCCCAGCAGGGCGACGATCGCCAGCACCAGCATCAATTCGATCAAGGTAAAGCCTGTCATGCGTCGCCTCATCCTCATCCCCTTTATTCGCTTGCGGCCATCCCGGCCCAGTTGCCGATCTCGCGCCAGCCGACCCGGCGGCCGCGCGTTCCCGCCGTGGCGGGCTTGCGGTAATAGGCTTGCACGGCCGCCCGGGTCGTGGGCATGGACCCGGTGCCGAGCGCGGTGATGCGGTACAGGTGGTCCGTGCCGGCCGCCGGCATGCGTTCGATCAGGTAGCGCGGCGCCTCGGACGGCAGGCCGCCCTCGCCCTCCGGCATCCGCCGGCCCGTGAATGCGCCGAAACGCACGGCCGGCCCGTCGTCGTCGGCCAGCCGCTGCGCGTGTTCTTCGACATCCTCCTCGGCCTGGCACAGGCCGTCGTAGGGCCTGCCTTCGGTGCAGTCTTGCGCAAAGGCGGACGCCAGGCCGGCCGCGAAGGCCGCCGCGCGCGCCGATGCCGGGTTGTCGCCGCCTTCGATGTCGCGCTCGGCGTCGGCCAGCGCGGCCTCGGCCATCTGCAGGGCCAGCAGCCGGTCGCGCTCGTGGGCGGCGGCGCGCGCGCCGTACAGGGCCGTGCGGGCGCCGGCCAGGCCCGTCATCAGCACGGCCAGCATCAGCACCATGGCCGTCAGCAGGGCGGCGCCGCGCTCGTGCTTGCGCTTGCGCACTGTGGGAGGATGCATGCCCGTTCGCATCGCGTCCTCACTCCGGCGCCACCGGCAGCGCCACCGTGGCGCTGTAGACCTTGCGCATGCGCGTGGCCTGCCTGCCGGCCAGGGTCCGTTCGCTCAGCAGCGTCCCGGCGTCGCCGCCCGCCTGCGTCAGCGCGTGGCCGGGCCCGAACAGCGCGTAGCTGGCGTCCGCTCCGCCATCGATGCGTGGGCCGTGCAAGAGCAGCGCCAGCTTCACTGCCGCCACCCGCTTCCAGTGCGTGCGCCGGTTCAGGTCCTGGGCCCGCTGCACGGGTGTGGCGCCGTTCAGGGCGAGTCCCGCGTCGAGCGCGGCGAGCGTGGAAGCATTCACGTAGCGCTCGGGCGTTCCGTCGCCATCGCCATCGAGCCCATACAGCACCTGGAAGCCATCCACCTTGCCGGCCACGGCATCCGACGACCAGTTGCTCTTGCCGCGGTACTTGCAGCGCAGCTCCGCGTCGCCCTGCGCGTTGCGGGCCACATAGAAGATGCTCCAGCCCTCCTCGCCGGCGTGGACCGGGAAGCCGGCGCAATCGACGGTGCCGCCGTCGCCGTTGGGGGGATTGCCGGTACCTGGAAAGCGCAGCGCCAGCACGTCGCTGCCGTTCACCGCATCCGTCAACGGCGAGGAAATGCCGGCGCCGTTACGCGACAGCGAGCGCGCGTCCAGGCCAGCCACGCGGGCCGGCAAGCTCGGCTCGCGCGTCGGCGACGCCGCCCAGTCGACGTGCGCGGCCTGCCGCACGGCGCGCGCCACGGCGTCCAGCGCATAACGCCCGGCTTCGTCCATGTCCGCCGTTTCGACCTGCATGGCGTGGGCGCGGGTGGCGCCGATCAGCAGCTTGCCGGCGGCGAGCAGCACCGCCAGGCCGAGCGTCATCGCCACCATCAGTTCGATCACGGTCAGGCCGCGCTGCCGGCTGCACTGGAGGCTCATTGCGGCACCACCGCCACCAGGCCGGGCGCGTCGTCGAAGCCGATCCAGCCGAGCTTGATGAGGACCGGCGCATCCGCCGCCTCGTCGCAGGTCCAGCGGTAGCGGCCCGTCCTCGCGTCCCAAGGCGCGCCGTCGCGGCAGACAGCGATCCGTCCGCCCGGGAAGGATGCGTACACGGCCTGCTTCGTTTCATGCAGGTCGAAGGCGGCCAAGCGCAGCGGAGCGCAATGGGAGGCGCCGTAGCAGGATGCCGGCGCGGCGCCGGGCGCGCCATCACGCATGGCGTCGTAGTCGAGCGCGAGGTAGGGGTTCGACGCCAGCGGCAAGCCGGCGACAGCGGCATTGGCGCGCATGCGCGCGGCCAGCGATGCTGCCAGCTGCGCCGCTTCGGACATCAGGGCCGATTGCTGGCGCGTGCGCTGGGCCGCCAGCTGGGCCGCGCCCGCGCCGACCACGCCGACGGCCAGCACGAACAGCGCCACCAGCACTTCGATGAGCGTGAAACCGCTTCCTGGATGCTCCCGCATGCCGGCCCTCTCCCTTGACGATACGCGATCACGCGGCGCGTGATACGGCGAGGTGTAAAGGTAGCAGCCGTGAACAGGCCGGCCATGAGCTGGCCTAAGCCGATGCGGCGGATTTTGGGGAACTAAACGGCGAAGAAGTGAAGCAGCTTATTTGCGGGGGTGGCCCACTTCGTCCAGCGCTTCCTGGAATTCGTCCAGGTCTTCGAAGTTCTTGTAGACGGAGGCGAAGCGGATATAGGCGATTTTGTCCAGGCGCTTGAGCTCCTGCATCACCAGTTCGCCCACGTAGCCGGTGTCGACTTCGCGCCGGCCGCTGGTGAGCAGTTTTTCCTCGATCGTGGAAACGGCGGTGTCGATGGCCTCTGCCGCGACCGGACGCTTGCGCAGCGCCAGCATCAGGCTGCCGCGCAGCTTGCTCGATTCGAACTCGGTGCGGCTGCCGTTCTTCTTGACGATGATCGGCATCGACAGTTCGATCCGCTCGTAGGTCGTGAAGCGCTTGTCGCACTTGGTGCAGCGGCGCCGGCGCCGGATGGAATCCCCCTCCTCCGATACGCGGGTATCGAGGACCTGGGTGTCTTCATGCTGGCAGAAGGGACATTTCATGGCGCCGGGGTGGGTTCAACGGGACCGGCGGTGCCGGCCCCTGTCAGGCTGTCAGGCCGGGCCGCGTCAGGCCGCGTAGACCGGGTACTTGTCGGTCAGCTGCTTGACTTCGCCCTTGACGCGCTCGATGGTCGCGGCGTCGTGCGGGTTGTCCAGCACGTCGGCGATCAGGTTGCCCACCTTGACCGCGTCTTCTTCCTTGAAGCCGCGGGTGGTGAAGGCTGGGCTGCCCAGGCGGATGCCCGAGGTGACGAAAGGCTTCTGCGGGTCGTTCGGGATGCCGTTCTTGTTGCAGGTCATGTGTGCCTGGCCCAGGATGGCTTCCGCTTCCTTGCCGGTCAGGCCCTTGGCGCGCAGGTCCACCAGCATCACGTGCGACTGGGTGGTGCCCGACACGATGCGCAGGCCGCGCGCGGTCAGGGTATCGGCCAGCGCCTTGGCGTTCTTGACCACCTGCTGCTGGTAGGCCTTGAACTCGGGCGACTGCGCTTCCTTGAAGGCGACGGCCTTGCCGGCGATGACGTGCATCAGCGGACCGCCCTGGATGCCCGGGAAGATCGCCGAGTTGATGGCCTTCTCGTGCTCGGCCTTCATCAGGATGATGCCGCCGCGCGGACCGCGCAGCGACTTGTGGGTGGTCGAGGTGACGAAGTCGGCGTGCGGCACCGGATTCGGGTATTCGCCGGCGGCGATCAGGCCGGCGTAGTGGGCCATGTCGACCATGAAGTAGGCGCCGATTTCCTTGGCGATGCGTGCGAAGCGCTCGAAGTCGATGCGCAGCGAGAACGCCGAGGCGCCCGCGATGATCATCTTCGGCTTGTGCTCGCGCGCCAGGCGCTCCATTTGTTCGTAGTCGATGTCTTCTTCCGCGGTCAGGCCGTAGGAGACGACGTTGAACCACTTGCCCGACATGTTCAGGGCCATGCCGTGGGTCAGGTGGCCGCCTTCGGCCAGCGACATGCCCATGATGGTGTCGCCCGGCTTGAGCATGGCGAAGAACACGCCCTGGTTGGCCTGCGAGCCCGAGTTCGGCTGCACGTTGGCGGCTTCGGCGCCGAAGATCTGCTTCAGGCGGTCGATGGCCAGCTGCTCGACGACGTCGACGTATTCGCAGCCGCCGTAGTAGCGCTTGCCCGGGTAGCCTTCGGCGTACTTATTGGTCAGCTGCGAGCCCTGCGCCTCCATCACGGCCGGCGAGGTATAGTTTTCGGACGCGATCAGTTCGATGTGGTCTTGCTGGCGAACGTTTTCCTTCTTGATGGCATCCCACAGTTCCGGGTCGATGTTGGCGAGCGTATGGTCTTTTGCAAACATGTAAAACTCCAATCGATAGTAAACCAGGCAACGGCAGCGTTGAGCGTGGGCGGGCGCCGAAGAAAAGCGAACGGGCATCCGCGACGCGATACGCGGTCCATTAAATGGCTGCCCAGGCGAACGGCGAAATGACGTCTCAGGTTCCCCGGTGGGACTCCACCTTGCCGTGCGCAGAGCCCGAGGCTGCGGCGCGCGGTGTTTCGCCAGTTACGTGAGACGTAGGGACTCCAGATTGTATGTGATCTGCCCCCCTTAGGGCAAGGAAACTGCTGTCGTCCTGGCAAGCCGGAGCAGAGGGGGAGCAAAAGGGGAGCGCCAGCGGAACCATGGTCGTTTCGTCTACAATGTCCCGGTCACCTTGGACAAACTTCGCTTCGGGATCCACCATGATCGTATTCATCACCGGCGCCTCGGCCGGCTTCGGCGCCGAGATGGCGCGCACCTTCGCCCGCAACGGCCACCGCGTCGTGCTCGCCGCCCGCCGCGCCGAGCGGATCGCCGAACTGGCCGGCGAACTGGGCGACGCCGCCCTGCCCCTGACCCTCGACGTCACCAGCCGCGCCTCGATCGAGGCCGCGCTCGCCTCGCTGCCGGAAGACTGGCGCGCCATCGACGTCCTGGTCAACAACGCCGGCCTGGCCCTGAACACCCTGCCCGCGCACGAGGTGCCGCTGGAAGACTGGGAAACCATGATCGCCACCAATTGCCAGGGCCTGGTGACCATGACCCGCGCCGTGCTGCCGGGCATGGTCGAGCGCGGCCGCGGCCTGGTGATCAACCTCGGTTCGGTCGCCGGGCATTACCCCTACCCAGGCGGCAATGTCTATGGCGCCACCAAGGCCTTCGTCGAGCAGTTCACGCTCAACCTGCGCGCCGACCTGGTCGGCACGGGCGTGCGCGCCACCAACCTGGCGCCGGGCCTGTGCGGCGGCACCGAATTCTCGAACGTACGCTTCAAGGGCGACGACGCGGCCGCGGCCAAGGTCTACGAAGGCACCACCCCGCTGACGGCCCAGGACATCGCCGAGACCGCGTACTGGATCGCGACCCTGCCGCCGCACATCAACGTCAACCTGATCGAGCTGATGCCGACCTGCCAGGGTTTCTCGCCCTTCGCCATCAGGCGCAGCGCCTGAAGCGCCCGGCATCGTAGGGTCGGCAGCTCCGCTGCCGGCGCGGCGATACCCGGCTGCGGCCTATTACCCGCCAGCCCGCACACCGCGCTCGAACGCGTCGGCGGCACAGCCGCCAACCCTACCCCTATGGAGATACCGTTTGTAACGGGCGCTGGACAATTGTGAGAAAGTGTTACAGTAATTGGCCTTCTTGCACTATTTCACGTCTACTTAGCGGCGCTACGCATGCCTGATGGGAAAAGGCAGGCGGTTTTTTGCCGTTTAATGTACGGCACCGTACATAGGACGGTCGAAAATCGCGTAAAATGTTTCCTATTTACACTTAATGGCAGGGGAAATGCCTTCAGCTTTTGACTGGCCAGTCCGGGTCTATTACGAAGACACCGACGCCGGTGGTATCGTGTTTTACGCTAACTACCTCAAATTCTTCGAACGCGCGCGCACCGAATGGCTGCGTGCGACCGGCGTTCAGCAGCAGGCGCTGCTCGACGCCGAGGGCACCGCCTTCGTGGTCAAGAGCGCCAGTCTGGATTATCACGCGCCCGCCCGTCTCGACGACGAACTGACCATCCGCACCAGCGTCGAAAAGCTTGGCCGCGCCTCGGTCCAGTTCGCGCAGCAGGCCTGGCGCGGCGACACGCTGCTGACCAGCGCCAGCGTGAAAGTCGGCTGCGTCGACCTGGCTACCATGCGTCCCCGTTCCCTGCCCGATGACGTGGCTGATAAAATGCGCGGCGCATAGCGCCCTGCCTGACCATTTATACAACTATTGCTACCGATGACCGCGACCCAAGACCTTTCGTTTATCGCCCTGATCAGCAACGCCCACCTGCTCGTGCAGTTGATCATGGCCTTGCTGCTGGCCTTGTCGATCATCAGCTGGACCTATATTTTCCGCAAGCTGTTCGCGATCCGCGCCGCCCGTGGCCAGACCGAGCAGTTCGAGCGCAGCTTCTGGGCCGGCGGCAACCTGCACACCCTGCACCAGAGCGCCAGCAGCCAGCGTGACCAGAGCGGCCCCCTGGCCCGCATCTTCGAAGCGGGCATGGGCGAGTTCATCAAGGGCAAGCAGGCATCGCGCGACGACCTCGACATGGGCGCCGTGCTCGACGGCGCACGCCGCGCCATGCGCGCTTCCTTCCAGCGCGAACTCGACATGCTGGACACCCACCTGAACTTCCTGGCCTCGGTCGGTTCCGTGTCGCCCTACATCGGCCTGCTCGGCACCGTGTGGGGCATCATGAACGCCTTCCGCGGCCTGGCCAACGTGCAGCAAGCCACCCTGGCGGTGGTCGCGCCCGGTATCGCCGAAGCCCTGATCGCCACCGCGATCGGCCTGTTCGCCGCGATCCCGGCCGTCGTCGCCTACAACCGCTTCACGCACGACATCGACCGCCTGGCCAACCGCTTCGAGAGCTTCGTCGAGGAATTCTCGAACATCCTGCAGCGCCAGGCGCGCTGAGACGGGGGAGCGGAATGGCCTTTTCCAGCAGCATGCGCGGCGGACGCCGCCGCAAGTTCAAGTCCGAGATCAACGTCGTGCCCTACATCGACGTGATGCTGGTGCTGCTCATCATCTTCATGGCGGTACCGGCCAACGAGGCGCCGAGCGTGGTCAACCTGCCGCGCGCGGAAAAATCGGCGCTGCCGCCGGATACCTACATCCAGATCCAGGTGCACCCGGAAGGCAAGCTGTCGATCGGCGTGAACGGCAAGCAGAAGGTCGCCGCCGAAGACGTGGCCGACCGCTCCGCCCTGCTCCAGCGCCTGCGCGCCCTGCACGAGGAAAATCCGGACTATCCGGTCATGATCGCGGGCGACAGGGACAGCAAGTACGACGATGTCATCCAGCTGATTTCCGAAGCCAAGAAGATGGGCATCGACCGCGTGGGACTCGCTACCAAGTGATGTCGCAACCATGTCAGCCATGAAGCCTGCCAGCGCCGGCACCCCGTACTACGTGCCGCCCGAGCCGAAACGCCTGCCCTCCTTCGTGCTGGCGGTGGTGGTGCACGCCGTGCTGCTGTCCTTCCTGTGGTTCGGCATCAGCTGGCAGAGCAACGAACCGGTCGCGGTCGAGGCCGAAGTCTGGGACATGTCGGTCCAGACCGCCGCCGCGCCGCCCCTGCCGGCCGAGCCGCCGCCGCCGCCGCCCGAACCGGAACCCCAGCCCGTCCAGCGCGCCGAGCCGCCGCCGCCCGTCGAGCGCCCTGCGCCGACCCCGCCCGACATCGCCCTCGAGCGCGAGAAGGAACGCAAGGCCGAGGAACTGAAGAAGAAGGAACTGGCCGAGAAACGCGAGCGCGAGAAGGAAATCGCCGAGCAGAAGAAGAAGGACGAGCTCGAGAAGAAGAAAAAAGAAGAGGCCGAGGGCAAGGAGCTGGCCAAGAAGGAAGCGGACGAGAAGAAAAAGAAAGACGACGCCAAGAAAGTGGCTGATGCGAAGAAAGCGGCCGCCGAGAAAGCGCGCCTGGACAAGATCCGCCAGGAAGACCTCAAGCGCATGGCAGGCGCCATGGGCAGCGGCGGCTCGGCCGAGAAATCGACCGCGCCGAAGATCGACAGCGGCTATGTCGCCGCGATCACGGCCAAGATCAAGAGCAACACGACCTATGCGGGCGGCACCGATGTGCCGGGCAATCCGAAAGCCGTATTCAAGGTGGACCAGTTGCCGACCGGCGAGATCATGTCGGTCCGCCTGAGCAAGAGCAGCGGCGTGCCCGAGTTCGACCGCGCGGTGGAGAATGGCATCCGCAAAGCGTCCCCACTACCCAAGAAGAAAGATGGTACGGTAGAGCGTAACCTCGAAGTCAATTTCTCGATGAAAGACCTCGACTGACCGGTCCCGACTTACTCTGATTAGACTATGAAAAAACTTCATTTACTGCTGTTTAGTGCGACCATGCTGATGGGAACTGCGACCCAGGCCCAGCTGAAGGTCGAGATCGCCGGTGTCGGCAGCAACCAGATCCCGGTCGCCGTGGCCGCCTTTGCCGATGAAGGCATCGCCCCGGCGCAGATTTCGGCCGTGATCCGCGCCGACCTCGAGCGCTCTGGCGTGTTCAAGGTGATCAACGCCGGGCAAGTGATCAGCGATAGCGCCAGCGTCGACCTGGCCGCCTTCAAGGCCAGCGGCGCCGACGCCCTGGTGGTCGGCAGCGTGGCGCGCCAGCCGGACGGCCGCCTGGCCGTGCGCTACAAGCTGCTCGACACCGTCAAGGGCGGCCAGATCTCGCAGATGGGCGGGGAAGTCCAGCCCAAGTACACCCGCCTGCAGGCGCACCGCATCGCCGACGACGTCTACGAAAAGCTGACCGGCGTGAAGGGCATCTTCTCGACCCGCATCGCCTACGTGAAGGAAAACCGCGCCGGCCGCGACTACAGCCTGGCCGTGGCCGACGCCGACGGCGAGAACGAAATCGTGGCCGTGCACGGCCGCGAGCCGATCATTTCGCCGGCCTGGTCGCCGGACGGCAGCAAGGTCGCCTACGTCTCGCTGGAAGACCGCAAGCCGGTGGTCTACCTGCAGGACCTGATGACCGGCCGCCGCAGCAAGGTGTCCAACCAGAAGGGCAACAATTCCGCGCCGTCGTGGTCGCCGGACGGCTCCACCCTGGCCGTGGCCCTGTCGAAGGACGGCAATACCGAGATCTATACGGTGCGCTCGGACGGCAGTGCCCTGCGCCGCCTGACCACCAACAACGCCATCGATACCGAGCCGCAGTTCTCGGCCGACGGCCAGACGATTTATTTCACCAGCGACCGCAGCGGCGGTCCGCAGGTCTACAAGATGAGCGCGTCGGGCGGCAACGCCAGCCGCGTGACCTTCAACGGAAGCTACAACATCAGCCCGCGCGTGTCTCCTGATGGGAAGACCCTGGCATGGATCTCCCAGCGCGACGGCGGTTTCTCCTTATATGCGATGGACCTGGCCAGCGGCCAGGAACTGCGCCTGGCCGATGGGGCCACCGAACCGAGTTTTTCGCCTAACGGCAAGTACATCATGTATGCGACCAAGGGCGGCGGGCGAACCTCGCTGGCCGTGGTGTCGGTGGATGGACGGGTCAAGCAACGCTTGACCACCCAAGCGGGAAACATTCGGGAACCCAGCTGGGGTCCTTTCATGAAGTAATGCAGCATCGTAGTGAGAAGTAAAACCTTTACCAGAACAGGAGAAAAACATGCGCAACCTCAAGAGCGTCGCCTTCATCGTCTCGGCAGCAGCACTGCTCGCCGCTTGCTCGTCGCCTACCAAGCTGAACGAAACCCCGGTCGTCGAGAAGTCGCCGGAACCGGCGCCGGCACAAGCCGACACCCGTGACATCAAGCCGGTCGAAACCGGCACCGTGGATCCGCTGAACGACCCGAAGGGCGTGCTGGCCAACCGCAGCGTCTACTTCGACTACGACAGCTTCGTGGTGCGTGACGATGGCCGTCCGGTCGTGGAAAACCACTCGGGCTACCTGAACAAGAACAAGCAGCGCAAGGTCCTGATCCAGGGTAACACCGACGAACGCGGCGGTACCGAGTACAACCTGGCCCTGGGCCAGAAGCGTGCCGAAGCCGTCCGCCGCGCCATGGGCTCGCTGGGCGTGGCCGAAGGCCAGATGGAAGCCGTGTCGCTGGGCGAAGAAAAGCCGAAGGCAACCGGCAGCAACGAAGCCGCCTGGGCCGAGAACCGTCGCGCCGACATCGTTTATCAGTAATCAATTGCCGTTTAGCACGGTAGATTGACAGCGGGGCGGCTAGCGGTGCAGACTGCTAGCCGCCCCGTTTTTTATCTCTGCAACTGGTTTAGTAGAAAGAGCAACGCCATGATGAAACTGACCCCGTCCCGTCTCGCCTGCCTGTTCCTGGCGGCCTGGATGCCGCTGCAGGCGTCCGCCGGCCTGCTCGACGACGACGAAGCGCGCAAAGCGATCCTCGACCTGCGTGCCAAGGTCGACAACATCGCGCGCGACCTGACCGCCCGCATGGACAGCAAGGCGGACAAGAGCTCGACCATCGAAATGCTGAACCAGCACGAGCAGACCATGCAGGAACTGGCGCGCCTGCGCGGCCAGGTCGAGGTGCTCGCCAACGAGATTTCCAAGGCCCAGAACGGCCAGAAGCAGCTGTACGCCGACCTCGACGCGCGCATCAAGAAGCTCGAACCGCGCCAGGAAACCATCGACGGCCAGACCGCCGAGGTGCTGCCGGCCGAAAAAACCGCCTACGACGCCGCCACCGCCACCTTTCAGTCGGGCGACTACAAGGCCGCCGCGACCGCGCTTCAGGACTTTGTCAAGCGCTATCCGGATTCGGCCTATGCCTCGAACGCGCAGTACTGGCTGGGCAACGCCTACTATGCGCTGGGCGACTACAAGAAGGCCATCGCGGCCCAGGAAGTCGTGACCAGCACCTACAACAGCTCGCCGAAGGTGCCGGACGCGATGCTGAACATCGCCAGCAGCTACGCCCTCTTGAAGGACAACAAGAACGCCAAGAAGGCCTTGCAGCAGCTGGTCTCGAAGTACCCGTCCTCGAGCGCGGCGCAGACCGCGCGCGACCGGCTGGCGGCGCTGAGGTAAGCGCCTAGGCAGGCTGGGTATTTGACAGCTTCGTTCACCCATCCTATAATCTTGCTTCTTTCGGGTCGTTAGCTCAGCTGGTAGAGCAGCGGACTTTTAATCCGTTGGTCGCAGGTTCGAATCCCGCACGGCCTACCACGAATACACAGGAAGCCCACAACTACGGTTCGTGGGCTTTTTGCTTCGTGCCGCGGTTCGCACACCGTAAAATCCGATCTTCAACGCTCACCTACTGCACGTCCGCATGGAAACCATGAACCAGCGTTACCTCGTCCAGCAAAACAAAATCGCCGACGAGGACAACAAGGCGTCCGTGTTCGCCAAAGTGATGCGTAGCAAGGAAGGCAAGTTCGAAGGCGTTTCCTTCATCAAGAACAAGGAAAAGGCGACCGTGATGACGATCGCCGCAGCACAGGAAGCCATCCAGTGGGCGACAAAGAAGAAGCGCAGCGCCCACGAATACGTGACCAAAATCATTTGCGTCGGGCAGTAACATTCCGACCAGGGTAGCAAGCAACACGACTACTCGCCCGGTCGACTGCCGTACGGCCTGCCACCTATCCAGAAAGCCCTAGAATGCCGATTCGTGGGCTTTTGTGCATTTGGCGGCCAAGCTGATCCCCTATCCGCGCCCCACCGGCATTCATTTCCACAAGGAAATATAAATCACCCTTGATTTGTAACCATCTTTTTCAAAGAAACTTGGCGAAAAGGCGACAGAATGCCGGCCTCTGCTTCTGAGAGCTTTCACAACTGGTCAACCATGATAGGATGAACTTCGTTATATCGAAGGTGAGTGGATACTGGTGCAGCTATCGTGCGCCTCTTGCCTTTAGGATAGCGAGATGTAAAATGAATAACGTCCCGGGACGCGCGCTCACATCTTCTGCGCATGGAACCGCTGCGCTCACGGATTGTCGAACAAGAAGCAACGTACTGGCACTGCATGTCGCGCACCTACCTGCACCACCCTGGCCCGCGCACCCGCTGCGCCGCGGCCGCGCGGCATGACCGCCAACGACACCGCTTCCCCGCGCCGCGTGCCCGCCAGGGCTGCCTGGCCGCTGCCCGGCTTGCCTGAGCCCGGCGAAATCGCTTCGCCGGGCCGCACCAGACCGACGCGTCCACACGACGTACTGACCGAATATTTGGCCCTTGCCGGCCTAACCTGCCGTTTCCCGTGGAGACGGCGCATGGAGACATCATGGAAACCGAACACACCGAACGCGCTCACCGCGCCATCCATACCGCCACTGTCGACAACACCGATCCGCGCGCGCCGCGCCGTAACATCGCCAAGGACATCGTCTCGAGCAGCCGCCGCCTGCGCCAGCGGGTCGCCGTGAGCGTGGGCCTGGGAATCGGCCTGCTCGCGCTGGTGATCGCGTTCGAATAAGCGCCGCGGACGCACGCGCCCATTCCCGGCGGCGGGTCCTTTACCCGGGCCGCCGGCGGAACCGGGCGCGCCAATGAAAAAGCCAACCCTGGGGGTTGGCTTTTTCGTTCCGGAAGGCAGCTTGCGGCGCCTGGATTCAGAACTCTTCCCAGCCGTCCGCCGCCTGGGCCGCCTCGGCCTGTCGTGCCGGACGCGCCGCCTGCGCGGCCGGCTGCCGGTCCGCCCCCTTGACGGGCTTCGGACGCGCCGGCGCCGCCGGCGCCCTGCCCGGACGCGCAGCCGGTAGCGCGACCGCGGTGCGCTCCGGGCTCGCCACCGGCGCCGTCATTGCCGAACCGTTCAGCTTGAAGGCGCCCACGGTCTGCGCCAGCACCGAGGCTTCTTCCTGCAGGGATTGGGCGGCCGCGGTGGCCTGCTCGACCAGGGCCGCGTTCTGCTGCGTCACCTGGTCCATCTGGCTGACCGCGCTGTTGATCTGCTCGATGCCGGCGGTCTGCTCCTGGCTGGCGGCCGTGATCTCGGCCATGATGTCGGTTACGCGGTTGACGCTCTGCACGATGTCCGCCATTGTCGCGCCGGCCTGGTCGACCAGTTCGGCGCCGTGGTGCACCTTCTCGACCGAGTCGTCGATCAGGGCCTTGATTTCCTTGGCCGCCGCCGCGCTGCGCTGGGCCAGGCTGCGCACTTCGCCCGCCACCACCGCGAAGCCGCGGCCCTGCTCGCCGGCGCGCGCCGCTTCCACCGCCGCGTTCAGCGCCAGGATGTTGGTCTGGAAAGCGATGCCGTCGATGACGCCGATGATATCGACGATGCGGGTCGCCGAGGCGTTGATCGCCCCCATGGTCTGCACCACCTGCTCGACCACCGCCCCGCCCTTGCCCGCCACTTCCGAGGCCGAGGCGGCCAGGGCGTTGGCCTGGCGCGCGTTGTCGGCGTTCTGCTTGACGGTCGAGGTCAGCTCTTCCATCGAGGATGCGGTTTCTTCCAGCGAACCGGCCTGCTGCTCGGTGCGCGCCGACAGATCCAGGTTGCCGGAGGCGATCTCGCCCGATGCGATGGCGATCGTGTCGGTGCCCGCGCGTACCCGGCTGACGATCCTGACCAGCGAATCGTTCATCTCCTTGAGCGCCTGCAGCAGGCGGCCGGTCTCGTTCTGCGCGTCGGCTTCGATGTGCTGGGTCAGGTCGCCCGCCGCCACGGCGCCGGCGATGGCCACCGCCTGTTCCAGGGGACGCACGATGGCGCGCACCAGCATCCAGCCGATCACCGCCGCCATCGCCAGGCCGAACAGCAGGCCGGCCAGGCACACCAGGCGCACCAGTTCGAAGGTCGACTGCGAACGGTCGTAGTCGGCCTTCGCCTCGGCCTGCATCATGCCGATCAGCTTGAAGCCCTGGTCCTGCATCGGCTTGAACAGCGCCTGCATCGGGCCGTTCAGCAGCTGCACCGCTTGCGCATTGTCGCCGCCGCGGATCGCGGCCTGGGCCGGACGCAGGCCTTGCGCCAGGAAGGACTTGCGCGCTTCGGCGAAGGCCTCGGCCAGGGCGCGTTCCTGCTCACCCAGCTCGCTACCCTTGTACTCGTCCCACAAGGCCGTGATCTGGGCCGCGTTGGCGTCGACCTCGGTCATCAGGGCGCCGCGCACGGCGGCGTCTTCGATGCTGATCGCCTTGGCGACATTCAGCTGGTTCGTCGTGACCAGCTGCACGACCTGGCCGACCCGGCCGAGCGCCAGCAGGCGCTGGTCGTACATTTGCTTGAGTTCGGCATTCGCGACGCCGAGGTTGACCAGGCCGATGACGGCGCCGGCAATCAATTCCACCGCCAGGAAGGCGATGACGAAGATGAGGCGAGACTTGATGCTGAGGTGTTTGAACATGGGAGCGCTGACAAGCTTGGGCGTTTTTGAGGAAAGACTTCTTGGATTATAGAAACATCTGCGCATGTTTGCTCTGCCTGGCGATATCGTTTGCGCCATACCATGCGCCGCCGTCGCTGCACTGCAACACAGGCTTTAGGCTTCAAGCAGTCTTGCACCAGGGCGGTGCAAATATCGGCCGGGTGAGGAGCGTCGATGCCAGTTTGCCTATAGAATGCTGCGATCGATTTGTAGCAATGCAGTAACTTTCTCCTGAGGCCCCATGAACCTTCCGCTGATCCTGAACCTGGCCATCGCCCTCGCCGTCTGCGTCCTGCTGTGGCGCATGCAGAGCGGCCACGTGTCCTTTACCAAACGGGTACTGGCGGGCCTCGGCCTGGGCGTGGTGCTGGGCGCGGGCCTTCAGGCGGTCTATGGTGCGGGCTCGCCCGAGGTGGCGGCCACCAACGCCTGGCTGGACGTGCTGGGCAGCGGCTACGTCAAGCTGCTGCAGATGATCGTGATCCCCCTGATCATGGTCTCGATCGTGCAAGCCATCATGAAACTGCGCACCACGGCCTCGCTCGGCAGCATCAGTACGCTCACCATCGGCATCCTGCTCGCGACGACCGTCATCGCGGCCGTGATCGGCATCCTGATGGCCAAGCTGTTCGGCCTGAGCGCGGTGGGCTTGACCACTTCCGCGGCCGAAGTGGCGCGCGGCGAATACCTGCAGGGCAACCTGGCGGCCGCCAAGGACATCTCGCTGCCGAGCATGATCCTGTCGTTCATTCCCGCCAATCCCTTCCTTGACATGACAGGCGCGCGCAAGACCTCGACTATCGCCGTGGTCGTGTTCTCGATCTTCATCGGCATCTCGGCCACCGGCATCGCCGGCAAGAAGCCGGAGGTATTCGAATCCTTCAGCCACTTCGTGCACGTGGCCCATGTGATCGTGATGCGCATGGTGACCCTGGTGCTGCGCCTGACCCCGTTCGGCGTGTTCGCCCTGATGGCCAAGGTGGTGGCCGGCTCCAGCCTGCAGGACATCCTCAACCTGCTGGGCTTTGTCGCCGCCTCCTACTGCGCGCTGGCGCTGATGTTCTGCGTGCATCTGCTGATGGTGGGCGCGGCCGGGCTGAATCCGGTGCGCTACGCCGGCAAGATCTTTCCGGTGCTGGCCTTTGCCTTCACCTCGCGCACCAGCGCCGGCTCGATCCCGATGAGCGTGGCGACCCAGACCGCGCGCCTGGGCACCCCGGAAGGCATCGCCAACTTCGCGGCTTCCTTCGGCGCCACCATCGGCCAGAACGGCTGCGCCGGCATCTACCCGGCCATGCTGGCGGTGATGATCGCGCCCACGGTCGGCATCGACCCGATGAGCGCCAGCTTCCTGCTGCCGCTGCTGGCCATCGTGGCCTTCGGCTCGATCGGCGTGGCCGGCGTGGGCGGCGGCGCCACCTTCGCGGCCCTGATCGTGCTGTCGGCGATGGACCTGCCGGTGGCCCTCGCGGGCCTCCTGATCTCGGTCGAACCGCTGATCGACATGGGCCGCACCGCGCTCAACGTGAGCGGCTCGATCGCGGCCGGCACGGTCACCAGCCGCGTGCTCGGCGAGACCGACATGCGGGTGTTTCATAGCGACGCGGAAATCAATCTGGACAGCGAAGAACAAGCGGTCTGAAGCTCCGCGGAAAGGCCTTGTAAGAGCCTGCCGACAGGGCGAAGAGCCAGTCCGGAAGGGGTGCAATCGTGCGCTAAACCGCCGCAGAATCCGTCTATGATGACGCCATGTCAATATCAACGACGGGCGGGTAATGGAGCAGAAGTGGCCGCAGGAAATCTGGCTTGTCAGGCATGGGCAGAGCGCCGGCAACGTCGCGCGTGATATCGCGGAAGCGGCTGCCGGTCATCATATCGACATCGCCGACCGCGACGTCGACGTGCCCCTGTCCGAGCTCGGCATGCGCCAATCCGAAGCGCTGGCCTCGTGGTTCGCCGCGCTGCCCGAAGGCGAGCGGCCCAACGCGGTGCTGCATTCGCCCTATCGGCGCGCGCGCGAAACCGCCGATATCCTCATGCAGCGCCTCGACCGCAGCGAACTGCTCGCGGTGCAGGCCGACGAGCGCCTGCGTGAAAAGGAATTCGGCATCCTCGACCGCCTGACCACGCACGGCATCGCCCACCACCATCCCGAGCTCTACGAACAGCGCCGCCACGTCGGCAAGTTCTACTTCCGCCCGCCGGGCGGCGAGAGCTGGTGCGACGTCATCCTGCGGCTGCGCAGCGTGATGGACACGCTCGAGCGAGAGTTCTGCCGCGAACGCGTCCTGATCGTCGCTCACCAGGTCACGGTCAATTGCTTCCGTTACCTGTTCGAACACCTCGACGAAGCCACCATCCTGGAATTCGACCGTGCCGGCGACGTGCCGAACTGCTCGGTCACTTCCTACCGCTTCGATCCTACGCTGGGCAAGCGCGGCGACCTCGCGCTGAACCTGCTCAACTTCATCGCCCCGCTGGAGGCCACCGGGACGCCGGTCACCGCGGGCAAGGACCTGCCGGCCGCACCGAAGGCATAAGGCCACCGCCATGGAATCGAGCATCCGCGCCACTGCCGTGCACGACGTCGACGCTGCCTTGCTGGCGGGCTGGCCCCTGCCCTGGCCGTCCGCCGACGGCGACAAGGAATTGCGCGGCCATGTGCTGATCGTCGGCGGCTCGAGCGAAATGCCGGGCGCCATCATCCTGGCGGCCACCGCCGCCCTGCGCGCCGGCGCCGGCAAGCTCACCGTCGCCACCGGCGCCAGCGTGGCCCAGCTGGTGGCCCTGGCCATGCCCGAGGCGCGCGTGATCGGCCTGCTCGAGCACGCGAGCGACGGCTTCAGTCTGGACGCTCTGGACAGCCTCGATCCGCTGGCCGAGCGCGTCGACGCCGTCCTGATCGGCCCCGGCATGCGCGACGAAGCGGCCACGGCCGCGCTGGTGCATGCGCTGCTGCCGCGCCTGGACGCGACGGGAACCAGCGTGGTGCTCGACGCCTGCGCCATGGGGGCGCTGCGCCATCCGCCGCGCAACTGGCCGGCCGGCATGCCCTTCCGCTTCGAGCGGCCGGTCGCGCTGACGCCGCATGCGGGCGAGATGGCGCACCTGACCGGCGTCGGCAAGGCCGACATCGTGGCCCAGCCCGATCCGCTGGCGCTGGCCTGCGCGCGCGAATGGAATGCCGTGGTGGCGCTCAAGGGCGCGCGCACCGTCATCGCCGCGCCCGACGGCGTGCTGTGGCAGCACGAGGGAGCGGGCAATATCGGGCTGGCCATATCGGGTTCCGGCGACGTGCTGGCCGGCATTGTCGCCGGCCTGGCGGCGCGCGGCGCGCCGCTGGCCCAGGCCACCTGCTGGGCTGTGGCGCTGCATGCCCGCGCCGGCGACCGCCTGGCCGAGCGGCTGGGCACCTTAGGTTATTTAGCGCGGGAAATTTCTCAGGAAATTCCCGGCTTATTGGAACAGCTTGGCGCACAGGCGCCGGCTTGACAGGATTTCCGCATGCCTCACCGCGGAAAGAACACAGGTGCGCGATCCGACGAACTGGCGGCCAGGCTGCCAGTCTAATTCTCACCGTCGGATTCGGGCACTTGTCGGGGCCGCGTATTGCGTCGGTTCCCTGATGGTTCCACGGGGTCCTGGACCCATGGAGGAACTGAACTGGCGCCGTTGACCCTCCAGCGCCTCACCTGGAGGCTTCGGCACACGATAGACGTGAACGAGGAGTATAAACAATGAAAGCAATGACCAAGGCACCAAAAATCCTTCTGACTGCGGCCATCCTGGCAACCATGCTGGGTGCTTGCAAGAAGGATGAACCGGCCACCACCACCACTGGCGATACCTCGGCCACCGCTCCGAGCTCGACCTCGGGCACCGCCGGCACCACGGGTGACACCGGCACGGGCGCAACCGGCACCGGCACCACCGGCACCACCGGCGACATGGGCACCGGCACCACCACCACGCCGCCGACCACGACCGATCCGGCAACCGGCACCACCACCAACCCGCCAGCCGACATGACGACACCACCGGCCACCGGCACCGGTACCGGCACGTCGGGCACCTCGGGCACCACCGGCACCACCGGCACCGGCACCACCCCGCCGCCGACCACCGGCGGCTAAGCCGCTGGACGCCGACAAGGAGCAGGGCCCGCAATCGCGGGCCCTGTGCAGCGTCGCGTTCAGTTGCTTGTAGTCTGAGCCTCGCGAGAGGGTGATCGCCAGCCCGGCAGGGCTGGCCTTGAGCCGTCTTGCGCGGTATTCCGTGCTCGCGTTCGGTCGCAACCCGTCGCACGGGCAGCGCTATCCCGCTGCGTCCTGCGCCTGGCTCCCTGCCCTAATCCATTCCGCCTCGGTAGATTCCGCCTTAGTACATCCCGCCTCAGTACATCCCGCCTCGGTACATCCCGCCCCGGTACATCCCGCCTCGGCATATCCCGTTTCAGCAAGCTCCCCTCACGGCACATCACCGACTTCCCACTCATCCGCGCACCTCGCTTTCTGCCGCCACGCGGGCCTCGTGGCGCCTGGCCGCGTCAAGACCCTGCCGGGACAGGGTCAGCGCTCTTCCGGCGGAATGCCGCGAACCGCTTCGACCAGCGCGGCATGCGCCGCCAGGTCGACCGGACGCAGCTTTGGTTCGGTCCGGGCCGGATATTTACCGAGGTAATTTCCGTTCTTCCAGTCGCGGCTGGGGCGTACCGGGCGCGGCACGAAGCCGCCGCCGCAGTTCGGACAGACGCCGCCCAGCAGTCCTTCGGCACAGCCAGCGCAGAACGTGCATTCGAAGGAGCAGATGCGGGCATCGAGCGCATCGGGAGGGAGGGATTGGTTGCAGTGTTCGCAATTGGGTCGCAGCTCGAGCATGTGATCCGTCCTTTCAAGGCGGCGCGCGACAAGCGGCCATGTCCGTGGAGCGGGCGGCCGCGCCGCCTGCCCTAGGCTTCGTTGATCTGTCGTGGTCGACAGGCAAAAAAAAACGGCCGGCGACATGCCGGCCGTCGTGCTTCCTGGCGGCGGGCGCATGCGGCGCCCACCCCGTCCTTATACCGGCTGCGGCGTGCCGCGGCCGCGGCCCGTCAGCAGGCCGACGCCGCGCATGATCAGGCGGAATACGAAACGCACCATGGTCAGCGCCAGGATCGCTTCGACAAAGGTCATCAGGAACGCCAGCGCCGGGTTCATCTTCTCGGCGCGGCGACCGAACTTGGCCAGCATGCGGTCGCGGGCGATCTCGATGCTGTCATAGAAGGTCGGCACGACCAGCAGGGTCAGGAAGGTCGAAGTGATGGTGCCGCCGATGATCGCGATGGCCAGCGGCTGGTAGAACTGGCCGGCGTCGCCCAGGGCCAGCGCCACCGGCAGCATGCCTGCGATCAGCGCGAAGGTCGTCATCAGGATCGGACGCAGGCGCTTGCGGCCGGCGGCCATCAGCGCATCCTCGCGGTCCATGCCTTCGCGTTCCAGGGCACGGGCGGCGTCCAGCAGCAGGATCGCGTTCTTGGCGACCAGGCCCATCAGCATGATGACGCCGATCAGGCTCATCAGGTTGAGGGTGTTCTTGGTCAGCAGCAGCGCCAGCACCACGCCGATCAGGGACAGCGGCAGGGACAGCATCACGCCCATCGGTGCGGTGAAGGAGCCGAACTGCATCACCAGGATCAGGTACATCAGGCCAATACCCGAGATCAGGGCGATGCCCATTTCGGTGAACACTTCCTGCTGGTCTTCACCGGCGCCGCCCAGCGACAGGCCATAGCCCGGCGGGAAGTCGAAGCTCTTCGCCAGTTTCATGGCGTCCGAGGTCACTTCGCCGGCCGAACGGCCCTGGGCGTTGGCGGACACGGTAATCATGCGCTCGCCGTCCTTGTGGCGGATGCCCGACGGGCCCTTGCCCATGGTGATGGTGGCGATCTGCTCCAGCGGGACCATCATGCCGGTGCCGTTGACGGCGATCGGCAGGCGCTCGATGTTCTCGGTGTTGACACGGTCTTCCGGATGCAGGCGCACGGCCACGTCGCGGGTCTCGCTGCTCGGGTCGACCCAGTCGCCGACTTCGATACCGGCAAAGGCCACGCGCAGCGACTGGGCGGCGTCGTTGATCGAGATGCCCATGGCGTTGGCCAGGCCGCGGTCGAGCACGATCTGCAGCTCGTTCTTCGGATCCTGCTCCGACAGGGTCACGTCGACCGCGCCCGGCACCTCGGCGCGCAGGCGGTCCATGTAGGCGTTGGTCAGCTCCATCAGCTTGCGCGAATCCGGGCCGGTGAACTCGATCTGGACCGGCTTGCCGCCGCCGTTCAGGTCGTCGATGACGACGTATTCGGCGCCCACCAGGCGGCTGACTTTCTGGCGCAGTTCGGCGGCGATCTCGGAGGCGCCACGCTTGCGGGTGCTGCGCTTGCCGATGTCGACGTAGATGCGGCCGCCGTTCAGGTTGACGTTGCTGTTGGTGTCCTTGGTTTCCGGGATCGAACGGGCCAGCTCGGCCGCCGCTTCGACCTTGCGGCGCGAGTACTCCACACTCGACGAGGCCGGGGTACGGATCTCGACCATGATGGTGCCGTGGTCCGACTTCGGCAGGAAGCTCGAGCCGCCGAATGCCATGTGCAGGCCGATCGCGCCGACGAAGCTGGCGACGGCAATGGCGGCCATCCACTTGCGGTGGTGCAGGGCCCAGGCAATCACGTTGCCGTAGCGGTCGGCCTGGTGGTCGAACCAGTGGTTGAAGCGGTCCAGCGCCTTGCCGATGCCCTTCTTGGGCGCGGCGTGGTGGCCGACCGGGTCGCCCCAGTAGGCCGACAGCATGGGGTCGAGGGTGAAGGAGATGAACAGCGACACGATCACCGAGCAGGTCACGGTCAGCGCGAAGGGAGCGAACCATTCGCCCGAGATGCCCGGCATGAAGGCCACCGGGATGAACACGGCCATGATCGAGAAGGTGGTCGCGGCCACGGCCATGCCGATCTCGGCGGTGCCTTCGAGGGCCGCGGTACGGCGGTCGGAGCCGAGCTCCATGTGGCGTACGATGTTTTCCCGCACCACGATCGCATCGTCGATCAGCACGCCGATCGCCAGCGACAGGCCGAGCAGGGTCATGAAGTTCAGGGTGAAGCCGCACAGCCACACGGCGATGAAGGCCGCCAGCACCGAGGTCGGCAGCGACAGCGCGGTGATCAGGGTCGAACGCCAGGAGTTCAGGAAAGCGTAGACCACGAAGATGGTCAGCATCGCTCCCAGCACGAGGGCTTCGATGACGTTGTTCAGGCTGCTCTGGGCATCGTCGCCGCCATCGCGCACCACTTCCAGCTTGGTGCCTTCAGGCAGTTCCTTGTTAGCTTCCTTGACGACTTCGTGCACTTTCTTGGCCAGCGACACGGTCGAGGCGTCACGCGAACGCGAGACCTGCAGGCCGACGTTCGGCTTGCCGCTGCGCATGGACAGGCTGTTGATGTCGGCAAAGCCGTCGCGGATCTCGGCCACCTGGTTCAGGCGCACGATCTGGTCGCCGTTGCGCTTGACCACGACTTGCGAGAAGTCTTCCGGACGCTCGATGCGGCCGACCAGGCGGATGCCCTTCTCGTCCAGCTCGCTGCGCAGCTTGCCCACCGGCGCATTGGTATTCTGGGTGCGCAAGGCATTGGTCACGTCCGAGACCGAGACGTTGAACTCGCGCAGCTTTTCGGCGCGCAGCAGGACCGACAGCTCGCGGCGCAAGGCGCCGTTCACGTTGACGGTCGAGACGCCATCGATGGCGCGGAACTTGTCGGCCAGGACGTCCTCGGCATAGCGCGAGATCTCGGCGTGGCTCTGGATGCTGGAAGACAGGGCCAGCGACATCACCGGCTCGGACGCCGGATCGACGCGGCGCAGGATCGGCTCGCGCATTTCGACCGGCAGCTTGTAGCGCACCGCCGCGATGGCATTGCGCACGTCGTCCGAGGCTTCGATCAGGTTGCGGTCGAAGTCGAATTCCATCCAGATGGTGGCGCCACCCTCATACGAGTTGGAATTGACTTCGGTCACGCCCTGGATCGCCAGCATCTGCTTTTCCAGGCGGTTGGTGATCTCGCGCTCGGAGGTTTCCGGCGACGCGCCCGGATACGGGATATCGACCACGATGACCGGGATTTCGACGTCCGGGTTCTGGTTGACCTTGAGCTTCGACATGGCGAGCAGGCCGAAGGCCATCATTGTCACGATCAGGACGACCGTGGCAACGGGGTTCTTGACGCTGAAGTTGGAGAGGAACATGTTGTTATTTTCCTTGTACCGGGGCGGCGCTGGCGACGCGCGCGGCTGGCATGTCGACTTTCTGGCCGTCCTTCAGGTTCGAGGTCGGTGCGCGCAGCACGACGTCGCCGGCGGCCAGGCCCTGCTTGACTTCGATGTTGCCGCTACGCTGGTCGCGCGCGCCGAGCACGACGTCGATCTTGTTCAAGGTCTTGCCTTTGACGCGCCAGGTGTAGGCCTTGTCGCCCGCTTTCACCAGCGCGGCTTCCGGCAGCATCAGGGCGTTGCTCGAGACGGCATCGACACGGCCTTCGGCGTACAGGCCGGCCACTTTCGGCTGGACCTTGTCGGCGAACTCGACCAGCACCTCGACCTGGCGGGTCACTGCGTTGGCGGCCGGATCGATGCGCTTGACGATGCCGGCGAACTGCTGGTCGCCATAGCCGTTGACGCGGAAGTTGACCTTCTGGCCGACCTTGACGGTGGCGATCGAATCGGCCGAGACACGGGCCTCGAAACGCATGCTGTTCGGGTCGATGACCTTGACCAGTTCCTTGCCGATGTTCGCGGTGTCGCCGTTCGATACCTTGCGGTCGGACACGATACCGTCGAACGGGGCGCGCACCACGGTGCGGCCCAGCTGCTGGCGCGCGGTGGCGACGCGGCTCTTGGCGGCCGACAGCTCGCTCAGGGCGTTGTTGCGCGCCATCTCGGCGTCGTCCAGGGCCTTCACCGAGGTCATGCCCGAGGCGCGCAGGGTCTTGAGGCGCTCGAGCTGGCGGTTGGCCTGTTCCAGCGACAGGTTGGCGGCGCGCTGGGCTTCCTCGGCCGACATCAGGGTGTCGCGGATCGAGGTCTCGTCCAGGCGCACCAGCACGTCGCCGCGCTTGACCGGCTCGCCGTTCTCTTTCAGGACCTGCAGCACGATGGCCGAGACTTCGGCGCGCAGGTCGGCGCGGCGTTCCGGCTGGATCGAACCGGTGACGACCGGTCCCGAGGAAATCGAGTCGGTCTGCACGGTCAGCACGTCTTCCGGGGCCACGGTCAGCTGCGTGGGCTTGTTGTCCTTCGCCTCGGCGCCGGGGCCCTTGGCGGGTTCCTTGCCGCAGGCGACGAGGGCCGAGGCGATGGCTAGAACGAGTAGTGGTTTGCGCAGCATGTTGGTGTTCTCCGGAAATGGACTCGGTAAGCTTGTTTTTTTAAAAATACGAATAGATACGGCCAGTGCGCAGTATTCAGTAGGGGCCGCCCGAACTCAATAGACGAATCTGCGACTTGCGGAATTCGTGGGATGAAATGCGTTTTTTGGCGATGAGCTGCATTCCAACCCGGCTGAAGCGTCCCCTTTTGCGGACGGATTGCGGACGGCCGGACGTCCGCCGGCCACCCTCCCCGCCCCTGTCTCCTCAGGAAGGGTCCTTAGAAGGCCCCGGCGGCCGGTCCACCCAGGACCGCATTGATCAGGAAGCCCATGCCGATGCCGGTCACGATGCCGCCGGCGATCTCGACCAGGGTATGGCCCATGCGCTCGCGCAGGATGACGTAGTCGTCCTTGCCGTCATGCAGGCGGTTCAGGGTGACCGCATGGCGCCCGACGTGCTGGCGCAGGCTGTTCGCATCGATCATCACGATGAAGGCCAGGGTCACGGCGACCCCGAACGCAGGATGGCCCATCCCCTCGCGCAGGGCGATCAGGGTGGCCATGCTGGTCACGACGGCACTGTGGTTGCTTGGAAAGCCCCCGTTGCCGACCAGATTGAATGCCCAGCGGCGCTGGCGCACGCTGGTAATGAGAAACTTGATCGGGCCGACCATCATCCAGGTCAGGACCGGGGTCACGAGGTAGATAAATTCCATAGAGTGCCTAATAAGAGAAATGCCGGGCGGAATTATCTCAGAAGCATGCCTCTCCGGGGACCTTCCGATGCGCCCCCGCTGTGTCCAGAGCGGTAATATTCCTCCACTCGACCAAGACAAGCAAGGGGGCGGTATGCGGCATTTCCGGTTGTCCATCGCGGTTACCGTGGTCCTGATGGCCCTGGCGGGCTGGTGGGGCTATGAGCACAGGGGCGTGGCGGGCATGTTCCAGGCCTTGTGGATCACCGCGGTGCTGGGCGTGCTGGAAGTGTCGCTTTCTTTCGACAACGCCGTGGTCAACGCCTCCGTCCTGCGCCACTGGAACGAGTTCTGGCGCAAGCTGTTCCTGACTGTCGGCATCCTGGTGGCCGTGTTCGGCATGCGCCTGCTCTTCCCCCTGGTGATCGTGGCGGTGGCGACCGGCCTGGGGCTGGTGGACGTCTGGCACATGGCGATCAACACCCCGCTCGAGTATTCGCGCCACCTGACCGAGCGCCACGCCGAAGTGGCGGCCTTCGGCGGCGCCTTCCTGGCCCTGGTCTTCCTGAACTTCCTGTTCGACGAGGAAAAGGAGCTGCATTGGCTCGGCTGGATCGAGGAAAAGGTCGGTAAATACGGCACCGAGGGACTGGCGGTGATGATCACCCTGCTGGGGGTGTTCTTCGCCATGAGCCTGATGCCGCCCGCACGCAAGCTGTCGGTGCTGATCGCGGGGGTGGTCGGGGTCCTGATCTACATCGGCGTCCAGTGGCTCAGCGGCCTGCTCGAGCACGAGGAAGAAGACCCGACCGTCGGCGCCATGATTTCCCAGGGCAGCATCGGCGGTTTCCTTTACCTGGAAGTGCTGGACGCCTCGTTCAGCTTCGACGGCGTGATCGGCGCCTTCGCCATCACCAACGACGTGGTCATCATCATGCTGGGCCTGGCGATCGGCGCCATGTTCGTGCGCTCGATGACGGTGTTCCTGGTCTACAAGGGCACCCTGCAGGAATTCGTGTTCCTGGAGCATGGCGCGCACTATGCGATCGGCATCCTGGCCCTGATCATGTTCGCCAGCGTCCACTATCACATCCCCGAGTGGTTCACGGGCCTGTCCGGGCTGGCCTTCATCCTGGTGTCGGTCTGGTCGTCGGTGCGCTACCGGCGGCGGTTGGAGGCGAAGCAACACAAGCAGCCCGAACTTGCCGATACATAGACTAATACAGCGAGGCTAATACAGCGGCTGATACATAGCCGATTTGGCTTGGCGGCCGAGCCGTGGCAGAATGGCGCTGCCATCCTGACAACGTTCGATACTCAATGCCCACAACCATGCCCAAGCGCGCCCTCGCCCTCCTGCTGTCCGCCATCGCCACCGTGCTGGTGCTGTTCGCGGTGTATACCTGGTTCACCCTGAGCTGGTCGTATTCGGAGGGCGAACGGGCGGGCTACCTGCAGAAATTCTCGAAGAAGGGCTGGCTGTGCAAGACCTGGGAAGGCGAGATCCTGCTGTCGAGCATGCCGGGCGCGATTCCGGAACGCTTCGCCTTCACGGTGCGCGACGAGAGCCTGGTCAAGCAACTGCAATCGAGCATGGGACAGCGTGTGCAGATCACCTACGAGCAGCACAAGGGCGTGCCGACCAGCTGCTTTGGCGAGACCGAGTACTACGTGGAGAAGGTGGCGACGGGGCCGGTGAATCCGGTGGCGCCGAGCGATGCGCCGGCGGGGATGTGAATACCTGCATGCAGACAGCCTGCATGACACATTGCTGCTAACCTTAAAACCGCCATTCCGGCGAAGGTCGGAATTCAAGTTGTACGCCCACCACTGACTTCAAGCGTAGCCGCTGCTCAAGCAAACCTGGGTTCCGGCCTACGCCGGAATGACGGTCTTTGAGCTATCGGCTGAAACAGGCGCTCGACAGTCTTTCGGCTAGCGCCTTGGCCTACCGATCATCCTTGCTCCGCTGCTGCAGAATCGCCTCCGCCAGCCGCGTCGCCGCTTCCGCCGCCGACGAACCCGCCGACGGCTGCTTCAGCCTGCCCAGTACCTCGCGCGTCAGGTCGGCCGACACCGAGCGGTAGGACGCCTCCTGCTTGTGCTCGCCGATCGTGCGCTGGGTCGCGGCCAGTTCGGCCGCCTGTTCTTCCTGGTGCCTGCTTTCCAGATTCAGCAAATGCTTGCGCGCGTCAGCCATCTGACGGGTCGCCTGGGCCGCCTTGCGCTGCATCTCGGCGTGCGCCTGGGCGTGCTCCAGCAGGGCGCGCTGGGCTTCGCGCTTCTCGACCGCCGCCTGGACAGCCGCCTGTTCGGCCAGCTCGCGCTCGCGCGCCAGGCGGGCCTGCTCTTCCTCGGCCGCCGCGCGCGCTTGCGCGGCCTGGGCCGCGGCATGTTCGGAGGCCAGCCGCGCTGCCGCCGCCTCGTTGGCGCGGGTGTCGGCGGCCGCCTGCTGGCGCTGGGCGGCCAGCTTGCGCTCGACCAGGGCCAGCGACTCGCGCGCGGCCTGGGTGGCGGCGCGTTCGGCCGCGATCGCCTCTTCGGTGACCGCCAGCTGGCGGCGTTCCACCTCGGCGCGCTCGGCCTGCACCTGGGCCAGCTCCACGGCGCGGCGCGCATGGGCTTGCTGGGCGGCGGCAGCGGCCTCGGCCTGTTCCGCTTCCTCGATCGCCGCGCGCGCCTGTTCCTGCTGAGCGTCCCACGATGCGCGCTGGGTGGCCGCCAAGCGCTGCTCGGCCTCGAGCTGGGCGCGCAGCTGGGCCGCGGCGCTTTCCTCGGCCTGCATGCGGGCCTGGGCGGCCGCGGCCAGTTCGCGTTCTGCGGCCAGTTTCTCTTGTGTGCGGGCCAGGGCCGCTTCCTCGGCCAGGGCGCGCTCGCGCTCGGCCTCGGCCAGGCGCTCCGCTTCCTCGGCGCGGCGCACGGCGGCCTGGGCCACCTGGCGCTGGGCCTCGACCTGGGCGGCCGCGGCATTCAGCACCGCCTGCTCGGCCGCGTTCTCCGCCGCCTTCGCCTCGGCCTCGGCATTCGCCTGGGCGGCGCGTTGCTCGGCCAGCACACGCTGGCGCTGTTCTTCCTCCACCTGGCGCTGCGCCGCCTGCGCCGCCGCTTCGTCGGCAGCCGCACGTTCGCGCGCGTGCTGGGCCGCCACCGCCTCGGCCTCCAGGCGCGCCTGCACCTGCTGGCTCGCTTCCTCCTCGGCGCGGGCGCGTTCCGCCGCCACCTCGCGCAGCTTGCGGTCGGCCTCGATGCGCGCCTCGGTCGCCGCCAGGATGCGGGTCTCGGCCTCGCGCCGCGCTTCGGCGCCGGCCGCGGCGCGCTGCTCCAGCCGCTCGCGGTGGGTAGCGGCGTCGCGCAATTCCTTCTCGGTCTCCAGGCGCATGCGCAGCGACTGCGCCGCCACGCGCTCGGACTCGGCCTGGGCCAGCGCGATCGCCTCGCGTTCCTGTTCGATGTGGGCGAGTGCGCGCGCCTCTTCCAGGGCGCGCGCTTCGGCCGCGGCGCGCTGGAAGGCGGAGGCCAGCGCCACCTGGTCGGCGCGCTCGCGCTGCAGGGCCAGCTCCAGGGCCTCGGCCTCGGCTTCGGCCAGCTTCTCGGAAGTAGCGCGCGCCGCCTTCTCGGCCCGCTCGCGCTCGCGCGCCAGGATCGCCACGCGCGCGTCGGCGCTGGCGTTGTGCAGGACTTCTTCCTTGGCCGCCTCGACCGCCGCCATGCGCTCGGCCGCCTGCAGACGCGCCTGTTCGGTCTGGACCAGCAACTCGTCGGCGGCGCGCGCCGCCTTGGCCGCCATTTCGGTCTGGGCTTCGATTTGCGCGGTGGCGCGGCGCCGCACTTCCTCTTCGGAACGGGCGCGCGCCTCGGCCGCGATGCGGATGTCGGTTTCGGTCTTGACCCGCGCGCGCAGCTCGGCGGTCTCGTTGCGGATGGCTTCCAGCCGTTCGGCGGACGCCTGGGCGGCGGCGCGCAAGGACTCCAGGCGGTCGCGGTTGGCGGCGATCGCGTCCTCGGAAGCCTGGGCATTGGCCAGGGCCGCGGACGCGGCGGCCGCATCCATCGCGGCGCGCTCCTCGGCCAGCGAGCGGGCGCGGTTCTCGGCGTGGGCGCGGCTCTCGGCGGCGACGTTGGCCTTGGCCTCGGCCTCCACGCGGGCGATGGCTTCCTGGATCTCGCGCATTTCCAGTGGAGCGCGTCCGCCCTGCTTCGCTGCCGGCTGGCCCGCAGGCTCGTCGCCCGGCGGCAGCACGCTGCCGGCGTGCGACAGGTCGATCATGAAATCGGTGTCGTCTGGTTTCGACGGGGTGGGTTGCTTGGGTTCCATGGCCGTTCTCGATGCGGTCCCGGGAGCGGGACGGTTCCAGCCGATTATCCGGGAAATCGCGCCGGCGTGCCACGCGGAACTGAACGGTGTTTACTGCTCAGCTCGTTGTTCAGATCACACCAAGCGCGTCTGACAAAGCTTCAGGGCAAGGCGCATCGTCGAAGACAGTACGTCTGTACGCCAAGACGGTGCAACGCAGCCATGGAGGTTTGTCAGGCGCGCTACACCGGCCACAGCGGCGGCTCATCCATCAACGCCACCTGCTCGCGCAGCTCCAGGATGCGGTCCTGCCAGTAGCGCTGGGTGTTAAACCAGGGGAAAGCCGCCGGGAAGGCCGGGTCGTCCCAGCGCGAGGCCAGCCAGGCCGAATAATGGATCAGGCGCAGGGTGCGCAGCGCCTCCACCAGGTAGAGCTGGCGCGGGTGGAATTCGCAGAAGTCCTCGTAGCCGGCCAGCACGTCGCTCATCTGGCGCACCATTTCCTGGCGGTCGCCCGACAGGAGCATCCACAGGTCCTGCACCGCCGGCCCCATGCGGCTGTCGTCGAAGTCGACGAAATGCGGGCCGTCCGGGGTCCACAGCACGTTGCCGCCGTGGCAGTCCCCGTGCAGACGCAGCAGGGGCAGCTCCCCGGCCCGCTCGTAGCAGCGCGCCACGCCCTCGAGCGCCTGCTCGACCACGCTCGACCAGGTTTTCAGCAGCTCGGGCGGCAGGAAATCGTGGCTGCGCAGATAATCGTAGGGGGCACGGCCGAAGGTCTGCGGGTCCAGCGCCGGCCGCTCCACGAAGGGCCTGGCGGCGCCGACCGCATGGATGCGGCCGATGAAGCGCCCGATCCATTCGAGGGTCGCGGGGTCGTCCAGCTCGGGCGCGCGGCCGCCGCGGCGCGGGAAGACGGCGAAGCGGAAGCCCGCGAATGCGTGCAGGCTGCGCCCGTCGATCGCCTGCGCCGGCACCACCGGCACCTCCTGCGCTTCCAGCTCGCTCACGAAAGCATGCTCTTCCAGGATCGCGGCGTCGCTCCAGCGCTCCGGACGGTAGAACTTCACCACCACCGGCGGCCCCTCTTCCATCCCGACCTGGTAGACGCGGTTTTCGTAGCTGTTGAGCGCCAGCAGGCGGCCGTCGCCGTACAGGCCGACGCTCTCGAGCGCCTCCAGCACAAGCTGGGGATCGAGACGGGAGAACGGATGGGTTGCAGGAGGAGGCATGGTCATGCCCGCATTGTAAGGCGGCGCCCTGGATCGCGTGCAACAATCCGGCGTGCGTCCACGCGACGATTTTTCTGCCGGCGCGCGGCATAGGCGTTACACTGGCGCCTTCAACGCAACAAGAGTCTTTCCATGCACCTCGACCAGCCCCTCTCCGAAAAAGAATTCGACGAACTCGACCAGTTCCTCCTGTCCGACCGTTGCTCCGACGACGCGATGACGATGGACACCCTGCACGGCTACCTGACCGCCATCGCGATCGGGCCCGAGTCCATCATGCCGGCCGAGTGGCTGCCGCGCGTCTGGGGCGAGGACGGCGCCAGCACGCCGAAATGGAAGAACGGCCGCGAGGAAGAACGCATCGTCAACCTGATCATGCGCTTCATGAACGAAGTGCTGGTCACTTTCGAAGTGGCGCCCAAGGAATTCGAGCCGCTGTTCTGCGAACACGAACACCTGGGCAAGACCCTGATCGACGCCGAGGCCTGGTGCTGGGGCTTCTGGGAAGGGATGGAACTGCGTCCCGGCTCCTGGAACGAGATCTGGGATTCCGAGGTGGGCGAGCTGATGCGTCCAATCTACCTGCTGGGCGCGGACGAGATCGAGGAAGAGGAACTGGCGGAAGTCGAGGATCCCGCCAAGGCGCACCAGCTGGCGCTGGAGATCGAGGCCAACCTGCCGGCCATCCACCGCTGGTGGGCGCCGCGCCGCAAGCCGGGCGTGGAAACCGTGCGCCGCGAGGAGCCGAAAGTCGGACGCAACGACGATTGCCCTTGCGGCAGCGGGAAGAAGTACAAGAAGTGCTGCGGGGCCGAGAGCGCGTGATGTCCGAAGGCGGCGTGTTGATTCACGCGCCGACGCGGCGGCCGGCGCTCCGGTGATCGTTACCGCTCGAGTCGTCGTAAACGACGACCCGGCCTACGCGGCCCTTGCCATCACCGCCCCATGCAGGGCCGCCAGCACTTCCGCCGGCCCGGTCATCCCCGCCAGCCTGCCCATCGCATCCACCACCGGCACCCGCGCCAGCCCGTGGCGGGTCGCCAGCGCGGCCGCCTCGGTGGCCGGCTGCGCGGCATCGATCGCCACGCCCGCCGTCATCAGGTCGCCCACCCGCTGCGCCTCGCGCCTGCCCGCCAGGCTCACCAGCGCCAGCCTGGCGCGCGAACCGAGCGAACGCATTTCCGCTTCCGACGCGGCGCGCAGCAGCTGGGCCTGGGTCAGCAGTCCGAGCAGCCGCCCTTCCCCATCCACCACCGGCAGCGCAGCCACGCCGTGCCGCAGCAGCTGTTCGCGCGCGCTGGCCAGCGGCTGGTCCGGGGCCAGGCGCGCCACCGGCGCCACGCTCACGTCGCCGGCGCGCAGGCCGCGCGCGCGGCGCTCGGCCGCGTGCTGCTCGGCATCGTGGACGATGGTCGCCAGGTCTTCGCGGCTGACGTCGAGCGGCTCGCCGAAGTGTTCCAGCGCCGCGTCGATGTCTTCGTCGTCCACCACCGACGGCTTGACCGCCGCATGCGCATGGTGGGCGCCGGTCAGGCGGTTGTAGACCAGGGCCGCCGCCACCAGCAGCACCGCGTTCAAGCCCACCGGCGCCAGCGCGAAAGCGAAGCCGGCCTCGCGCACGGCGTCCCCGCCCAGCACGGCCGTCATCGCCGCCGCGCCGCCGGGCGGATGCAGGCAGCGCAGCAGGAACATCATCGCGATCGCCAGGCCGCCGGCCAGCGGCGCGGCCACCATCGGCTCCGGCACCAGCTGGGCGCAGGCGACGCCGGTCAGGGCCGACACCACGTTGCCGCCGATGACAGACCAGGGCTGGGCCAGCGGGCTGGCCGGCACGCAGAACAGGAGGACGGCCGAGGCCGCCATAGGCGCCACCAGCCAGGCGATGTGGGCGCCCGGCGCGGCCCAGCCCAGCGCGATCTGGCTGAGCAGGCCCGACAGCATCAGGCCGACCACGGCGCCAAAGGCGGCGCGGGCTTGCGCGGTGGGCGGAAGGGAAACCGGTTGCGGCAGGCGACGGCGTAGGCGGGAAGCGACGTGGATCAGCATTGCGCAAAAGGTGGACGGAAAATACTCCTATTAGACCACACGCACGATCACAGTGCACGATTGTCCAGGCCGGTGCACCCTGCTCCGCCGTGGTGCGCCTGGGTTGAAGCAAAGGCAGGCCGAGGCATGCATCCGACAATGCAATGATGTAAGATATGCAACGCTCCGCCGAATGCACCACCATCACAAGGACCCTGAAAATGATGCGCTTCCAACGCCACGCCGTGACCGCCCTCGCTGCCGCCGCCGCTGTTACTGCGGCCTGCTTCGCCACCCCTGCCCTGGCCGCCGCGCCGATGGCCAAGACCCCGGCCCCCGGCTATTACCGGGTCATGCTGGGCGACTTCGAAATCACCCCGCTGTCCGACGGCACCGTCGACCTGCCGGTCGAGCAACTGCTGGCCGACAAGCCGGAAAAGACCAAGGCCACCCTGGCCAAGCAGCACCTGGCCACCCCGCTCGAGACTTCGGACAATGCCTACCTGGTCAATACCGGCAGCAAGCTGGTCCTCATCGACACCGGCGCCGGCAGCTTCTTCGGCCCGACCCTGGGCAGGCTGGTCGCCAACATGAAGGCCGCCGGCTACAGCCCGGAACAGGTCGACGAGATCTACATCACCCACTTCCACGGCGACCACATCGGCGGCCTGGTGAACAACGCGCAGATCGTGTTCCCGAACGCCGTGCTGCGCGCCCACAAGCACGAGGCCGACCACTGGCTGAGCCAGGAGAACATGGACAAGGCCAAGGACAAGGGCGGTTTCCAGGCCGCGATGGCCGCGGTCCAGCCCTATGCCAAGGCCGGCAAGTTCAAGCCCTTCGAGGGCGACACCGAGCTGGTGCCGGGCATCCACGCGCTCGGCACCGGCGCCCACACGCCGGGCCACACCACCTACATGGTCGAGAGCAAGGGCCAGAAGCTGATGGTGATCGGCGACCTGATCCACGTGGCCGCGGTGCAGATGGCCGAGCCGAAGGTGACGATTTCCTTCGACAGCGACCAGAAGGCCGCCGCGGCCGCGCGTAAAAAAGCCTTCGACGCCGCGGCCAAGGGCGGCTACCTGATCGGCGGCGCCCATTTGCAGTTCCCCGGCCTGGGCCACCTGGCCACCGAGGGCAAGGGCTACCGCTTCATTCCGGTGAACTTCACGCAGATGCGCTGAAATCGGCCGCCGTCGCCGTCGCCGTCGCTACAGGCGGCGCGGCGCGCGCATCGTCCAGCACCGCCAGCAGGTGGTCGAAGTTGACCGGCTTGACCAGGTGGTGCTGGAAACCCGCCGCGAGGGCCTCCTCGCGGTCCTGCTGCTGGCCGTAGCCGGTCACGGCCACCAGCAGCGCTTCCCGTGTTTCAGGCTGGGCGCGCAGGCGCCGCGCCAGTTCCTTGCCGTCCATCCCGGGCAGGCCGATGTCGAGCAGGCAGACATCCGGGCGCACGCCGCGCGCCCGCTCCAGCGCCCGCAGCGGGTCATGCTCGATCACCACCTCGTGGCCGTGCGAGGCCAGCAGCATGCCGAGCATCTCGGCCGCGTCGGCATTGTCGTCCACCACCAGCACCTTCAGCCGCGCCGCCGCCGCCGCCTCCGGCGCCTCCAGCGCCGGCAAGTCCTCGGGCAGCAGGGCCTCGTGCTCGAGCGGCAGGGTGATCACGAAGGTGCTGCCCTTGCCCAGTCCCGGACTGGTGCAGCCCACGGTGCCGCCGTGCAGCTCCACCAGGTGCTTGACCAGGGCCAGGCCCAGTCCCAGGCCGCCCTGCGAGCGGTCGGAGGAACGCTCGGCCTGGGTGAACAGGTCGAATACGCGTCCGGTGAGCTCGCGGTCCATGCCGATGCCTTCGTCGCGCACCGACAGCACCAGGCGCGGGCCGAGGCATTCCGCACGCAGGTCGATCTGGCGCCCTTCCGGCGTGTACTTGCTGGCGTTGCCCAGCACATTGGCCACCACCTGCACCAGGCGCGCCTTGTCGCCCAGGACCACGGCGCCGTGCGGCGGCAGGCGCACCGCCAGCTGCTGGCGGCGCGCATCGATCATGGGCCGCACCTGCTCCACCGCTTCGTCGACCACCACGCGCGCGTCGACCGCCACCCGCGCCAGCGTGATCAGGCCGCGCGTCACGCGCGAGACGTCGAGCAGGTCGTCCACCAGGCGCGTCATGTGGCGCACCTGGCGCCCGATGATGGTGCTGCTCTGCTGCACCCGGGCCTCGTCCATGCCGCCCAGCTTGAGCAGCTCGGCGGCGGCGCTGATCGGCGCCAGCGGGTTGCGCAGCTCGTGCGCCAGCATGGCCAGGAATTCGTCCTTGCGGCGGTCGGCCTCCATCAGCTTGTCCTCGGCCAGCTTGCGGTCGGTGATGTCGCGGAAGAAGGAGGCGATGCCGCCGTCCTGGGTCGGATAGGCGCGGATCTCGGACCACACCCGGCGCCCGCCCGGGAACACGCGGCAGTACTCGGCGCTGCCGGCGCTGCGGCTGCGCATCACGTCGCGGTACATGCGCCCGCCCTCGGTGTCGAGCGACTCGGGGAAGATTTCCCAGTGATTGCGGCCGATGACCTGGTCCGCCTCCATGCCGCAGATGCGCAGGCCTTCGGCGTTCATCTGCAGGATGGTCCAGTGGCGGTCGAACAGGGCGAACCCCTCGGCGATGGCATCGAAGATGTAGCGGCTGCGGTCGCGCTCCTGGCGCAGCTCGGCCTGGGCGCGCACCGCCTCGGCGGCCGACCAGGTGCGTTCGGCCACGTCGCGCGCCAGGCGGGCGTCGTGGTCGCTCCAGTGGCGCGGGTGCGGGGTGTGGATGGCGAGGCAGGCGGTCAGGCGGCCGCGCTTGACCAGCGGGACCGCCAGCAGCGCGCCGATGCGTTCGTTCACATAGGTGCTGCGAAAGCCCGCCGTGCGCACGTCGCGCGCGCTGTCGTCGATGCGCACCACGCTGCCGGCGCGCAGCTCGGCGGCCATCGCGGGGCCGAAGTCGGCCAGCTGGAAGCGCGGGCGCGCGGAGAGGGTGCGGCCGTCCTGGCTCCACAGGTGGGGCACGCTGAAATGCCCCAGCGCGTCGTCCATCTCGGCGTACAGCACGCGCGCGGCGCGCAGCTCGCGTCCCAGCAGGCCGCTGGCCGTCTCGATCACTTCCTCGGGGTGGAGCAGCGGGCGCAGCGCGTCCGACACGCGCAGCTCGAAGGCGGCGCGGCGTTCGGCCATCACGCGGCTGGTGGTTTCCATGCAGGTGCAGAACAGGCCCGCGATCTCGCCGCCGGCGCCGTGCAGGGGCGCGAAGGAAAAGGTAAAGGTGGCGCGCTCGGCGTAGCCGTGGCGGCGCAGGGTCAGTTCCATGTCCTCGTGGTAGACCGGCTTGCCGGACAGGGCGCGGTCGACCATCGGCACCAGGTAGGGCCAGACTTCCGGCCACACGTCGGAGAGGCGCGCGCCCAGCACGGCCGGGTGGCGCTCGCCCAGCAGCGGAATGTTGGCGTCGTTGTACAGGAAGACGAGCTCGGGTCCCCAGGCCACGAACATGGGGAAGGACGAGTGCAGCATCATGTCGACCGCGGTCTTCAGGGCCGGCGGCCAGGTGGCGGTGGGACCGAGGGCGGTGGCGGGCCAGTCGTGGCGGCGCAGCAGGGCCGGCATCTGGCTGTCCCCCCCGGGACCGGTGTGCGTGAACGGGACCATGCAGGGGATTGTCGCATACCTTTTCGTTAAGGCTGCGGCATTTTGTTGGGGTGGTTCGCGGGGGAAGGAGGCGCGGGTGGGCGGCGGAACTTGGGCGGAACAATGCCATTGGCATTGTTCCGGCCTTCGCGGGGATGACCTTGACAGCCGATGCGAGCAAGCAGCGACAGCCGCTTCGGTTACGCACATATGCACGTCATCCCCGCGCAGGCGGGGACCCAAGTTTGCGTGAAAAACCGAACAATCAGAGCTTGATGAAATGCTCGCGGTAATACTTGAGCTCCTCGATCGACTCCGTGATATCCGCAAGCGCCGTATGCTTCTGGTGCTTCTTGAACCCGGTCGCCAGCTCCGGCTTCCAGCGGCGGCACAGTTCCTTGAGGGTGGAGACGTCCAGGTTACGGTAGTGGAAGAAGGCTTCCAGCTTCGGCATGCCGCGCGCCATGAAACGGCGGTCCTGGCAGATCGAGTTGCCGCACATCGGCGACTTGTTGGCCGGGACGTACTGCTTGAGGAAGGCGATCAGGGCTTCTTCCGCCTGCGCCTCGTCCACGGTCGAGGCCTTGACGCGGTCGATCAGGCCCGACTTGCCGTGGGTGCCCTTGTTCCAGGCGTCCATCTTGTCCAGGGTCTCGTCGCTCTGGTGGATGGCGAACACCGGGCCTTCGGCGACCACGTTCAGCTGGGCGTCGGTGACGATCACGGCGATTTCGATGATGCGGTCGGTGTCCGGATCCAGGCCGGTCATCTCCATGTCCACCCAGACGAGGTTGAATTCGTTCGGACGTTCCTGGGCAATACCCGGCAATTGCGTTTCAGTGGCTTGTGACATAATTCTCGCTTATTCCTAAAGATTGTCTGATCAATCAATCCTGCATTTTCTCACAGGCACACATGTCTTCACTCGGGTTTTCGGTCTTGTTCGTCGTTTTTCTGCTGCTCACGCTTGGTCTGCGCTTTTGGCTAGCCAGCCGGCAACTCCGCCACGTGCTGCGCCACCGCGCCAGCGTACCGGCCGAGTTTGCCGCCAAAGTGCCCCTGCATGCGCACCAGAAGGCGGCCGACTACACCGTCGCCAAGACGGGTTTCGGCATCGTGGGCCTGCTCTTCGGCGCCCTCACCCTGGTGGGCTTCACCCTGCTGGGCGGCCTGCAGTGGCTGTCGCTCTCCCTGCTGCCGCTGACCGGCCCCGGACTAGCGCACCAGATGGCCCTGGTGGCCGCCTTCGCGGTGCTGTCCGGCCTGCTCGACCTGCCTTTCGACTGGTACCGCCAGTTCGTGCTGGAAGAACGCTTCGGCTTCAACAAGATGAGCAAGGCCCTGTGGTGGTCCGACATGCTCAAGAGCGTGCTGGTAGGCGCCGCGATCGGCCTGCCTCTGCTGTGGGTGGTGCTGACCCTGATGGACAAGAGCGGCGAGCTGTGGTGGTTCTATACCTGGCTGGTGTGGAGCGGCTTCCAGCTGCTCATGATGGTGCTCTACCCGACCGTCATCGCGCCCCTGTTCAACAAGTTCACCCCCCTCACCGACGCCAGCCTGAAGGAACGCATCGAAGGCCTGATGGCGCGCACCGGCTTCGCCTCGAAGGGCCTGTTCGTGATGGACGGCAGCAAGCGCAGCGCCCACGGCAATGCCTACTTCTCGGGCTTCGGCGCCAACAAGCGCATCGTCTTCTTCGACACCCTGCTGGCGCGCCTCGACCCGCACGAGATCGAGGCCGTGCTGGCGCACGAACTGGGCCACTTCAAGCTGCGCCACATCGTCAAGCGCATCGTGGTGATGTTCGCGCTGTCGCTGGGCTTCCTGGCCCTGCTCGGCTACCTCAAGAACCAGGCCTGGTTCTACACGGGCCTGGGCGTGCTGCCCTTCATGAACGCCTCGAACGACGGCATGGCCCTGATCCTGTTCGCGCTGGTGCTGCCGATCTTCACCTTCGTGCTGGCGCCGCTGAGCTCCCTCACCTCGCGCAAGCACGAATTCGAGGCCGACGCCTTCGCCGCCAGGCACACCGACTACCGCCACCTGGTCTCGGCCCTGGTCAAGATGTACGAGGACAATGCCTCGACCCTGACCCCGGACCCGCTGCATTCGGCCTTCTACGATTCGCATCCGCCGGCCTCGATCCGGGTGAAGCAGCTGACCATGGCGGCCGCATGAGCCTCCTGCACCGCCACTGCACCCACGGCGCCCCGGCGCTCGACGAGGCCTCCATCGCCGCCCTGCGCAGCAAGGTGCCGGACTGGCAGATCGACGGCGGCATGCTGCGCCGCGAATTCAGGTTCGCCGATTACCCCGCCACGATTGCTTTCGTCAACGCGGTCGCCGTCATGGCCGAACAGGAAAACCACCACCCCGAGCTGCTGGTGCGCTGGGGCCGCTGCACCGTCGGCTGGACCACGCATTCGGCCGGCAACGCGCTGAGCATGAACGATGTGCTGTGCGCGGCCAAGACCGACGCGCTGTTCGCGCAAGGGGCGGCGGCATGAGCGAACTGAAAGGCACCATCATCGCGGCCCATGGCCGCCACTACCTGGCCGATGCCGGCGGCGTGAAGCTGCAGTGCGTCACGCGCGGCAAGAAGACCAATGTGGCGGTGGGCGACGTCGTCCACCTGAAGAAGACCTCCGAAGACCAGGCCGTGATCGAGCGCATCGCCGACCGCAAGACCCTGCTCTACCGCTCGGACCAGTACAAATCGAAACTGCTGGCGGCGAACATCTCGCGCCTCTTCATCGTCGTCGCCACCGAACCGGGTTTCGCCGACGACCTGGTTTCGCGCGCCCTGGTGGCCTGCGAGGCGGCCGGCATCGAGGCCCACCTGATCCTCAACAAGATCGACGTCGAAGACAATCTGCCGCGCGCGCGCGAACGGGTCGCCGTCTACGCGGCCCTCGGCTATCCGGTGCACGAGCTGTCCGCCAGGGCCCGTCCCGAGGAAGCCGTGGCCACCTTGATGCCCCTGCTCGAGGGCCACTCCTCGATCTTCATCGGCCAGTCCGGCATGGGCAAGTCCTCGCTGATCAACCTGCTGGTGCCGGACGCCGACATCGCCGTGCGCGAGATCTCGGAAGCGCTGGACACCGGCAAGCACACCACGACCTTCACCCGCCTGTACTGGCTGGAGGGGGCGAGCGCGGGATCTTCGATCATCGATTCGCCCGGCTTCCAGGAGTTCGGTCTTTATCACCTGACCGAGGGCATGCTGGAGCGCGCCTTCGTCGAGTTCACACCCTACCTGGGCGGCTGCAAGTACTACAACTGCCGCCACCTGGCCGAGCCCCAGTGCGCCGTGCTCGGCGCGGTGGCGGAGGGCAAGATCGCCAAGATGCGCCACGAGCTCTACGCCCAGCTGCTGCACGAGTCCGCGCAAACCCTTTATTGATGAGTTGAATGCCCGCGCAATGATGATTTGCGCGGGAAATAATGACCTGCCTTTCCGGTTTTCGGGTGCTTTCCCTAGCGGCAAGCAAAACCCCTTATAATCGAAAGGACACTAGACAGCAGATCCCACTATGCCAGGCACCACTCCGATCAAGCACTTCCTGCAGTTCTCCGACTTCACGCGCGACGAATTCGAATACGTGATCCAGCGCGCGGCCGTCATCAAGCGCAAGTTCAAGGCCTACGAGGTCTACCACCCGCTGGTCGACCGCACCCTGGTGATGGTGTTCGAGAAGAGCTCGACCCGCACCCGCCTCTCGTTCGAAGCCGGCATGCACCAGCTGGGCGGCGCGGCGATCTACCTGAACACCCGCGACAGCCAGCTGGGCCGCGGCGAGCCGGTGGAAGACGCCGGCCAGGTCATGTCCCGCATGTGCGACATCATCATGGTGCGTACCTTCGGCCAGGACATCATCGAGCGTTTCGCCGCCCACTCGCGCGTACCGGTGATCAACGGCCTGACCAACGAACACCACCCCTGCCAGGTGCTGGCCGACGTGTTCACGTATTACGAACACCGCGGTTCGATCGCCGGCAAGACCGTGGCCTGGATCGGCGACGCCAACAACATGCTGTACTCCTGGCTGCAGGCGGCCGAAGTCTTCGGCTTCCACCTGAACGTGGCCACGCCCAAGGGCTACGAGCTGGACCCGGCGCTGGTCTCGACCAGGCGCTACACCCTGTTCGACAACCCCTCGGACGCCTGCGAAGGCGCCCACCTGGTGAACACCGACGTCTGGACCAGCATGGGCTACGAGAAGGAAAACGCCGAGCGCCTGAAGGCCTTCGACGGCTTCATCGTGGACGGCGCCAAGATGGCGCGTGCCGCACCCGATGCCCTGTTCATGCACTGCCTGCCGGCCCACCGCGGCGAGGAAGTCGCGGCCGAAGTGATCGACGGCCCGCAGTCGGTGGTCTGGGACGAGGCCGAGAACCGCCTGCACGTGCAGAAGGCCCTGATCGAATACCTGCTGCTGGGCCGCATCGAGGACGGGGCATGATCGACCACACCGGCGTCATCGTGGCCGACTACGCGCGCAGCCGCGCCTTCTACACGCAGGCGCTGGCGCCGATCGGCTATGCCCTGCTGGCCGAGATTCCGGCCGCGGTCACGGGCGGCGTCGGCGTCGCCGGTTTCGGCGAGCCGCCCAAGCCCGACTTCTGGATCACCGGCGCCACGGCCGACAAGCCGGTCAACCATCCGCCCATCCACGTGGCCTTCCGCGTGAAGCGCCGCGCGCTGGTCGACGCGTTCCACCAGGCGGCTTTGGCCGCAGGTGGCCGCGACAATGGTGCGCCCGGCCCGCGTCCGCATTATCATGCCAGCTATTACGGCGCCTTCGTGCTGGATCCGGACGGCCACAACATCGAGGCCTGCTGCCACGAAGCTGTTTAGTGTTTCGTTGTACGATTAACCCTTTTTACCCACCACAAGCCTATGTTTGATCGTTGGCCCGTCGCCTTGCTCACCGCCCGGCGGCACTCCCATGGGCCGGCTGACCATTTAGTCCCCTCCATCCTTCCATCACTGGACATTCCATGAGCGACATCAAAAAAGTAGTACTCGCCTACTCCGGCGGCCTCGACACTTCGGTCATCCTGAAGTGGCTGCAAGACCATTACAACTGCGAAATCGTCACCTTCACGGCCGACCTCGGCCAGGGCGAAGAGCTGGAGCCGGCGCGCGCCAAGGCGATCAAGTTCGGCATCAAGCCGGAAAACATCTACATCGACGATGTGCGCGAGGAATTCGTGCGGGACTTCGTGTTCCCGATGTTCCGCGCCAACACCGTGTATGAAGGCGAATACCTGCTGGGCACCTCGATCGCCCGCCCCCTGATCGCCAAGCGCCTGATCGAGATCGCCAACGAGACCGGCGCCGACGCCGTCTCGCACGGCGCGACCGGCAAGGGCAACGACCAGGTGCGCTTCGAGCTGGGCGCCTACGCGCTCAAGCCGGACGTCAAGATCATCGCCCCGTGGCGCGAGTGGGACCTGCTGTCGCGCGAGAAGCTGCTGAAGTACGCGGAAGACGCCGGCATCGAGATCGACATGAAGCACAAGAACGGCGGCGCGCCCTACTCGATGGACGCCAACCTGCTGCACATCTCCTTCGAAGGCCGCCACCTGGAAAACCCGAGCGCGGAAGCCGAGGAATCGATGTGGCGCTGGACCGTGTCGCCGGAACAGGCGCCGAACGAAGCCGAGTACCTGGACATCGAATACGAACAGGGCGACATCGTCGGCCTGAATGGCAAGCGCCTGTCGCCGGCCGCCGTCCTGACCGAGCTGAACCGCCTGGGCGGCAAGCACGGCATCGGCCGCCTGGACCTGGTGGAAAACCGCTACGTCGGCATGAAGTCGCGCGGCTGCTACGAAACCCCGGGCGGCACCATCATGCTGCGCGCCCACCGTGCGATCGAATCGATCACCCTGGACCGCGAAGTGGCGCACCTGAAGGACGACCTGATGCCGCGCTACGCTTCCCTGATCTATAACGGCTACTGGTGGGCCCCGGAGCGCGTCGCGCTGCAGACCCTGATCGACCACACCCAGAAGAGCGTCAACGGCTGGGTGCGCCTGAAGCTGTACAAGGGCAACGTGATCGTGGTGTCGCGCGATTCGAAGACCGATTCGCTGTTCGACATGAACATCGCCACCTTCGACGAGGACGGCGGCGCCTACAACCAGGCGGACGCGGGCGGCTTCATCAAGCTGAACGCCCTGCGCATGCGCATCGCCGCCAAGGCGCGCGCCAAGCGCGGGCAGTAATCCCTTTTTCGGGATTGAAGAAGCCGCCTTGTAGGCGGCTTTTTTTCGTCCCGCGGCCGCGGTAGAATCGGCGACCATGAGTGATCGCGATGACAACATCTGCCTCGATTGCGGCGCCTGCTGCAAGTCGTTTCGTGTGTCCTTCTACTGGGCCGAGGCGCTCGAGCGCGGGCTGCCCGAGGGGTGGACCGAGCAGGTGACGCCGCATTTGTCGTGCATGAAGGGGACCAATGCGTCGGCGCCGTATTGTGCGGCGCTGGGCAAGGGAGATGCGGGGGCGATGGCGTGCGGGGTGTATGCGCACAGGCCGGGGGTGTGCCGGGAGGTGCAGGTGGGGGATGAGAAGTGTTGTCGGGCGCGGGAGAAGCACGGGTTGGCGGCGATTGCGGGTGTTGGGACGTGCGAGCAAACTTAGGTTCCCGCCTTCGCGGGAATGACGGTTTGAGGGGTGCGTGCCAAAAGAGCTGCCGAAGTTGCCAGCTTCAATTCCGTCATTCCCGCGAAGGCGGGGACCCAAGTTCCTTTGAGAGCCCACAACGCAAACCGTAGCGGACAACGCAACACTGTCCGCCATGGACAAATCCTCGTACGTCTACATCCTCGCCAGCCGGCCATACGGCACGCTCTACGTCGGCATGACGTCCGATCTCGTGCGGCGCATCTGGGAACATCAAAACGGTGTGGTAGAGGATTTTACCAAGGAATACACGATCAAACGCCTGGTCTGGTTCGAGCCCCACACCGACATCATGGCCGCCATCACCCGCGAAAAACAACTCAAGCACTGGAACCGCGACTGGAAAATCAACCTGATCCAATCCACCAACCCCACCTGGCTCGACCTCTACCCTACCCTAAGCTAGCTCACGCTAGCCCCGCAAATCATCCACCGCCCTGCCCCCGAATTCCCCCGCCAGCAGGTAATCCACCACATGCACCGCGCACGCCGCCGGCGCCAAGAGCACGCCGCTGTCCTTCATGTCCACGAAGCGCTGCCGCAGCGGGAATTTCTCGTCGGGCGTGGCGCGGATCTCGGCCTGCATGTCGGTATCGATCACCCCCGGCGCCAGGCTGCAGGCCCGTACGCGCGGATCGCCGTCGAGGGCCACCGCGCGCGCGTGCTGGTCGAGCGCCGCCTTGGTGGCGCAGTACACGCTCCAGCCGGGATAGGCGCTGCGTCCCGCCCCGCTCGAGATATGCAGGATGCGGCGCTCGGCCTGGGGCGCCGCCTGCACGAAGGCGCCGGACAGCGCCAGCGGCGCGGCCACGTTCAGGGTCACGGCGCGCAGGGCGGCCAGGGGGTCCTGGTCCGTCAGCGGCCCCACCGGCGTCACCATGCCGGCATTGTTCACCAGCAGCGCCTGGTCGCAGCCGGCCAGGAAACTGCGCAGCGCATGGCCGGCGATCCAGGCCGCCAGAGCCGCGCCGTCCGACAGGTCGACCACGGCCTGCTCCATGCCCTCGCCGATCTCGGCATGGCCGCGCGCCACGCCCAGTACCGGGATGCCGCGCGCCACCAGCTCCGCCGCCACCGCGGCGCCCAGGCCACGGGTGTGGCCGGTCACGATTGCCTTGATCATGTCGTCTCCCCTAGATGAATACCGGCTCCGGTTCCAGCGCCACCCCGTAGCGCGCCTCGACGTCGGCCTGGATGGCGCGCGCCAGGCGCACCACCTCCTCGCCGCTCGCGCCGCCCAGGTTCACCAGCACCAGCGCCTGCTTCGGATACACGCCCGCCGCACCCATGCTGCGGCCCTTCCAGCCGCACTGGTCGATCAGCCAGCCGGCGGCCAGCTTCTCGGTCCCGTCCGGCTGCGGGTGGTGCACCAGGTTCGGGAACTGCGCCAGGAGGCGCGCACAGTGTTCGCCGGACACCACCGGGTTCTTGAAGAAACTGCCCGCGTTGCCGATCTCGGCCGGGTCGGGCAGCTTGCGGCGCCGGATCGTCTCGACCAGGGCGCCCACCTGGGCCGGCGTGGGCGATGCCAGGCCGGCGTCCTGCGCCGCCTGGGCCAGCTCGGCATAGCGCAGGTTCGGCGTCCAGTCCTTCGGCAGCGCGAAGCTCACGTCCAGCACCACCAGCTCGCGCCCCTCGGCATGCTTGAAGATGCTGTCGCGGTAGCCGAAACGGCAGTCTTGCGCGTTTAGGGTCCGCACCTCGCCGGTGGCCATATCGAACACGGTCAGGCTATGAAACACATCCTTGGTTTCCGTGCCATATGCCCCCACATTCTGGATCGGCGCGGCGCCCACCGTGCCGGGAATGAGCGACAGGTTTTCCAGGCCGCCCAGGCCCTGCTCCAGCGTGTAGCGCACGAAGGCATGCCAGTTTTCGCCGGCCTGGGCCCGCACCAGCACCCGGCCGTCCTGCTCGCCGAGGATCTCGCGGCCCTGGCCGCTCATGTGCAGCACGATGCCGTCGAAGTCGCGCGTGAACAGGAGGTTGCTGCCGCCGCCCAGCACCAGGCGCGGCAGCGCGGCCAGCTCCGGGTCCGCGCGCAGCGCCGACAGCTGTCCGGCGCCGGTGACCCGCAGGTAATGGCGGGCGCGGGCCGGAATGCGGAAGGTGTTGAAGGAAGCGAGCGGCTGGTCGTGGACGAGGGACAGGTCTGGATGCATGGCGTGGTCTGGGTTTTTCGTTCCATTATAGTGGGAAGGCCCCCTCGCGCCTTGCCGGTCTGGCAAAACAGGTCGCCGGTCTGCACGGTTGTCCGTTAAAATAGAGGGATTCATCTAAATGCAACATAAGAAAAGGAAGAACCATGCCATCGTTTGATGTCGTCTGCGAAGCAGACATGGTCGAAGTGAAGAACGCCGTCGAACAGTCGAACAAGGAAATCACCACCCGCTTCGACTTCAAGGGCAGCTCGGCCAAGGTCGAACAGAAGGAACGCGAACTCACCCTGTTCGCCGACGCCGACTTCCAGCTGGGCCAGGTCAAGGATGTCCTCATCAACAAGATGTCGAAGCGCAAGGTCGACGTGCGCTTCCTGGACGAAGGCAAGGTGGAGAAAATCGGCGGCGACAAGGTCAAGCAGGTCATCAAGGTGCGCAACGGCATCGAGACCGAGGACGCCAAGAAGATCACCAAGGTGATCAAGGAAAGCAAGATGAAGGTCCAGGCCAGCATCCAGGGCGAATCGGTGCGCATCACCGGCGCCAAGCGCGACGACCTGCAGGCCGCCATGGCCCTGCTGCGCAAGGATGTCCAGGAACTGCCGCTGGCGTTCAATAACTTCCGCGACTAAGCGCATACCAGGGCCGGCGCACCGGCCCGCCACAGCCTGCCCGGGACCAAGCGTCCCGGGGACCGGAACCCGCTTGGGGTAGAATGAGGCCGTGCGTACATGTCTTTTTTGTCGTGCGCGGCTGTACCCGAAGAGACCAGTAGTCTAAGGATAGCAATGAAACGTGTTGATGATTTCCGCTTAAAGCTGGGCAACAAGGAATACGTGCCCATCATGATCGGCGGAATGGGTGTGGACATCTCGACATCCGAGCTGGCGCTGGAAGCCGCGCGCCTGGGCGGTATCGGCCATATTTCCGATGCCATGGTGCAAGACGTCTCGGACCGCAAGTTCGACACTACCTTCGTCAAGGACAAGACGAAACTCTACAAATTCAACATCAACAACATGAACAAGGCGGTGGTCCAGTTCGACCTGGACCGCCTGGCCGAAGCGACCCGCCTGCACGTCGGCGCCACCATGGAAGCGAAGCGAGGCAATGGCCTGGTCTTCGTGAACTGCATGGAAAAGCTGACCATGAACGCGCCCAAGGAAACCCTGCGCACGCGCCTGGCGTCGGCCCTGGACGCCGGCATCGACGGCATCACCATGTCGGCCGGCCTGCACCTGGGCTCCTTCGAGCTGATCAAGGACCATCCGCGCTTCCGCGACGCCAAGCTGGGCATCATCGTGTCCTCCGTGCGCGCCTTGCAGCTGTTCCTGCGCAAGGTCTCGCGCCTGGACCGCCTGCCCGACTACATCATCGTCGAAGGCCCGCTGGCCGGCGGCCACCTGGGTTTCGGCATCGATGACTGGAAGCAGTACGACCTGCACACCATCATGGACGAGATCCACGCCTACATGCGCGCCGAGCAGCTGGACATCCCGCTGATCGCCGCCGGCGGCGTGTTCACCGGCAGCGATGCGGCCGGCTTCCTGGAAAAAGGCGCCGGCGGCGTGCAGGTGGCGACCCGCTTCACCGTCACCCACGAATGCGGCCTGCCGGACAGCGTCAAGCAGGAATACTTCCGCGCCGGCGAGGACGACATCGAAGTCAACGGCCTGTCGCCGACCGGCTATCCGATGCGCATGCTGAAGAACACCCCGGCGATCGGCTCCGGCATCCGCCCGGGCTGCGAATCCTATGGCTACCTGCTGGACGCCACCGGCAACTGCGCCTACATCAATTCGTACAACCGCGAGGTGCAGGCCAGCCCGGACCCGAAGAACATCGTGGTCATGGACAAGACCTGCCTGTGCACCCACATGCGCAACTTTAATTGCTGGACCTGCGGACACTATACCTACCGCCTGAAGGACACCACCCACCTGCTGGCGGATGGCAACTACCAGATCCTGTCGGCCGAGCATGTGTTCAAGGATTACCAGTTCAGCGTGAACAACGAGATCGCGCTGCCGGAGAAGCAGGAGATCGTGGCGGCGTAAGCGTGCCTCGTTCCGCGAGAAGCCACGGTCGTCCGTGGCTTTTTTATTGCCGTTCACAAACGAGGTTGACGCGGCGCCCGCTGCAGGGTGGGCGGGGCGGTTCAGGCCAGTGGCCTGATGGCTACCGGCTCCGCTCTCGCGCCGGATGATCTTTCTGTCGCCCATCACCGGATGGGGGCAAGGCCGCCAACCCTACCGCAACGCCCCAACCTGCGATACTATTTCAACATCGCCTTCACTCCAACGGAGATGACCATGTCCCCCACCATCGGCCACCCCTCGCCGCGCCCCGTCACGACCGGCCTGCTGCGCGTCGTCCTCGCGACCGCCTGCCTGCTGCTGGTGCCCCTGGTCGCCATGCAGTTCACCCGCGAAGTCGACTGGACCGGCTCCGATTTCGTGGCCGCCGGCATCTTGCTGGTCGGCACCGGCAGCGCCTGGGTGCTGCTGTCGCGCCTGGTGCGCGCGCCGCGCGAGCGCACGCTGCTGGGCCTGGTGTTGCTGGGCGCGCTGCTCGTGACCTGGGCCGAGCTCGCCGTCGGCATCTTCCACTAAGGCTTTCCTCAGGCGCCCCGGCGCCAACCGCTTTTTTCGTCAGCCCGCGCCCATCGGGGGTCGTTCGCGCCACGCGCACCGAAACGGGTGTAAGCTGGTTTGCAGCGAACCCTCTGTGCGAGGCAAGCAATGCCGACGACCGACGAACCGGAGCAGGTCAGCTTTCTGACGGACGATACGGGCCGGATCACCGCCTGGAATCCCGCATGCGAAGCCTTGTTCGGCATCGGCACGGCCCAGGCCGTTGGACAGACGCTCGATACCCTGCTGGCGGAGGGTCCCGCCTGGCCCGAACTCAGCGCGGCGGGGTCCGCCCATGTCCAGGTCCATGCCGCGGACGGCGAGCAGCACGAGGCGACGCTGGCGCTCGCCGCGCTGCATGGGCAGGAAGGCGCGCCGCGCGCCTGGATCGTCACCCTCGCCACTCCTCCCGCCGACGCATCCGAAAGCGAACGCGTCGGCCGCACGCCCCTGTCCAAGATTGTCGAGTTACTGCCAGGCACCTTCTACGTCATCAACCGCGCCGGCCGCTTCGTACTGTGGAACCATAACCTCGAGCGCCTGAGCGAGATGATGCCGGACGAGGTCGCCGCCACGCATGCCCTCGACCTGTTCGACTTCCGCGACCGTCCAGCGGCCCTGGCGAACATCCGGCGCGTGTTCAAGGACGGCGCCGAGGTATCGATGGAGGCCGACTACGTGTCGCGCAGCGGACGCGAGACGCCGATGCTGCTGGGCGGGGCGCCGATCGCCTGCAACGGCGACACCTACCTGTTCGGCATGGGCCTGGACATCTCGGCGCGCCGCGACCGGGAGCGCCGGATGCGCCTGTACGAACGGGCGCTGCACGCGGCCAGCAACGGCATCGTGATCACCGGCTGCGTCGGCGACGAACACCCGATCGAGTACGTGAATCCCGCCTTCGAGCGCATCACCGGCTACTGCAGCGACGAAGTGATCGGGCGCGATTCGCGCTTCATGGCCGCGCCCGGCATGGACCTGGACGAGCGCGCCCAGGTGCGGGTCGCCCTGCGCGAACTGCGGCCCATCAAGGTGGTGCTGCGCAACCAGCGCAAGAACGGCGAGCTGTTCTGGAACGACCTGAGCATCACCCCGGTGCACGACGAGCACGGCCAGGTCACCCATTTCGTCGGCATCATCACCGACGTCACCGCCCTCAAGCAGCGCACCGCCAACCTCGAGCACGAGGTCAACCACGATGGCCTGACCGGCCTGGCCAACCGCAACCTGATGTGGGACCGCCTCGGCCATGCCGTGCACCTGGCGCAGCGCCACCAGACCATGGTGGCGACGGTGCTGGTGGACCTGGACAACTTCAAGACCATCAACGACACCTTCGGCCACGCGGCCGGCGACGTGGTGCTCAAGGTAGTGGCGCGGCGCCTGCAGTCGGCGGTACGCGACAGCGACACGGTGGCGCGCCTGTCAGGCGACGAATTCGTGCTGGTGCTGGTCGACCAGCCCTCGCTGCGCTTCACCCTGCGCATGGTCGAACGCCTGCGCCGCGCCATGGTGATGCCGGTGGCCTTCGCCGGCAACGAGATCCCGGTCGGCGCCAGCCTGGGCGTGGCGGCCTTCCCCGGCGACGGCCTCACCCCGGCCGAACTGGTACGGGCGGCCGACATGGCGATGTACCGCGCCAAGAACAACGGCGGCGGCGTCCACTTCTTCTCGGCCGAGATGCGTTCGGCCAGCCAGGCGCGCGCCGCCCTGGCCGACAGCATGCGCGACGTGCTGACGCGCGACGAGCTGTTCCTGCTGTTCCAGCCGCGCATGGACGCCAAGAGCGGCAAGGTGCGCGGCTTCGAGGCCCTGCTGCGCTGGCGCCATCCCGAGCACGGGGTGATGCTGCCGGCCGCCTTCCTGGCCGAGGCCGAGGAAAGCGGCCGGATCGTCGAGATCGGCAACTGGGTGCTGGACCAGGCCTGCAACTTCCTGCGCCAGCTGCGCGACGCCGGCTACACCGGGCTGCCGGTGGCGGTGAACGTCTCGCACCGCGAGTACAGCCGTCCCGGCTTCATCCCCGGCATCGCGGCGCGCCTGGAGGAATACGGCCTGCCGCCGGGCAGCCTGGAAATCGAGATCCCCGAGGCCGACCTGATCCGCAGCCCCGGCATCGGGCGCGACCTGGCGACCCAGCTGCGCGAAGTCGGCGCGGTGCTGTCGGTGGACGAATTCGGGCGCGGCATTTCGGACTTGTCCTTCCTGCAGCAGCTGTCGATACGCCAGGTGAAGCTGTCCAAGGCGGCGGTGCACGGCATCGCCGGCCAGGGGGCGGGGTCGTCCCTCGCCAAGACCCTGATCGATATCGGGCACAACCTCGAGATGTCGGTGGTGGGCGAGGCGGTGGAAACCGAGGCGCAGGTAGACTTCCTGCGGCAGCATGGCTGCGACCAGCTGCAGGGGCAGTGGTTCAGCGAGCCGCTGGCGGCCGAGGCGGCGCACAGGATGCTGGCGCAGGGACAGCAGGGGCAGCAGGCGCAGTGAGCGTAGTGAGCGCATCCTCGTCGCTCTTATCCCTCCAGCCTGGAGACCGTCATCCCCGCGCGGGCGGGGATGACGGTTTTGAGGGGCGATGACAGGAGTTACGACCCGGGTAGGCGAACGAAAACCACATCATCCTTCATCCGTAATCCTCTTCACCAGCGCCCCCAGCACCTCCTCCGCCATCTCGTTCGACACCTGGCAGGTCCCCGCATTCTCATGCCCGCCGCCGCCGTACTCCAGCATCAGCGCCCCGATATTGGTCTTCGAACTGCGGTTCAGGATCGACTTGCCCGTCGCGAACACGGTGTTCTGCTGCTTCACGCCCCACAGCACATGGATCGAGATGTTCGTCTCCGGGAAGAGCGCATAGATGATGAAGCGGTTGCCGGCATAGATCACTTCCTCCTCGCGCAGGTCGAGCACCACCAGGTTGCGGTGCACGCGCGCGCAGCGGCGGATCTGTTCCTTGCACAGCTCGCTATGCTCGACATACAGGGCGGTGCGCTCGCGCACGTCCGGCAGCGCCATGATCTCGTCGATGCTGTGGGTGGCGCAGTGGTCGATCAGCGCCATCATCAGCTGGTAGTTGGAAATGCGGAAGGCATGGAAGCGCCCCAGTCCGGTGCGCGCATCCATCAGGAAGTTGAGCAGGTTCCAGCCCTGCGGGTCGAGCACCTCTTCGCGCGAGAAACGCGCCGAGTCGCCCTTGTCGACCGCGGCCATCATGTCCTGCCACGCCGCCGGGAAGGTCGCCGCGCCGCCGTAGTGGTCGTAGACCACCCGCGCCGCCGAGGGCGCTTCCGGATGGATGATGTGGTTCTCGCGCCGCCCCGTGTTGCGCAGGGTTTCCGACAGGTGGTGGTCGAAGGCCAGGTGGGCCGCCGGCACATAGGGCAGGTTGGTCGTGATGTCGTGGGCGGTGATGGCGATCTTGCCGTCCTGCATGTCCTTCGGATGGACAAACAGGATGTCGTCGATCAGGTCGAGGTGCTTGAGCAGCACCGCGCACACCAGGCCGTCGAAATCGCTGCGGGTAACAAGGCGGAATTTTCCGGGAACTGCAGACATCGGCACACCCTTTCATCTTCGGATTGAGGACTCGGCCGGCGTGGCTGCCGGCCAGGCGGAGAATTATCATACCTTGCTATGTTTCCAATTGACAGCTCTTGCGCTAGCTCATTCGGACCGGGTAGGCGCAGCCTGTTCCCCGATTCCTGCAGGCTGTCGCAGGGGGCTGGCAAGCGCGGCGGCCAAGGGTTAAAGTTGCATCATCCCAACAGTCGGATTGCACGGGAAAGGATGTTTCCCGGCGCCGGGAGCACGGCAGGCGTTACACTCGCCGCTTTGGCTCGTGGTCTACTGACAGAAAACGATATCGACATGCAAGCACGCAGCACAACCCAGCATTATTTTTCGAGCATCCTGTCGTGGCTGTACCGCTGCTTCGACGCCGTGGCGACCTGGGTGACGCAGCTGTCGTGGTGGAAATTCTTCCTGTTCGCGATCCTGACCCTGACCGCCGGCGCCATCCTGCAGGAAGAATTGTTCAACGGCCCGGCCGAGGAAGAAATCGCCCGCGCCGAGCGCGACGCCGCGCGCCGCAGCGACGCCAGCATCCTGATCGACGAAAGCGGCATCCACTTCAACCCGCGCAAGAACCGCCCCGGCGC
>NZ_JBAMDH010000034.1:0-70147 GCF_036961685.1 Massilia sp. DD77 | reverse complement strand
CACCTGGGCGAGGGCGCCATCGAGCAGCTGTGCGCCGACCTGGAAGCCGCGGCGGACGCCGGGGACGGCGCCCGCCTGCGCGCCGGCCTGGCGCACCTGGCCGTCTTGCTGGCCGCAGCCGCGACCGGAACCGGAACCCGGCATTCCTGAGGGCATGGCTATAATGCTCGCTCTTGAGCCAAGGGAGAGGGAATGAAGGTGCTGGTGGTCGACGACGACGTCGTCTCGCGCATGATGCTGATGCACCTGGTCGACAGCTGCGGCAGCCACGAGATCTGCGAGGCCGAGGACGGCGAGGACGCCTGGCGCCAGCTGGAAAGCGGCCTGGCGCCCGCCATCGTCTTCTGCGACCTGCGCATGCCGCGCCTGTCGGGCCTGGAACTGCTGGCGCGCCTGCGCGCCCACACGGCCCACGCGGGCCTGCGCTTCGTGCTGGTCTCGGCCTCCACCGACGCGGCCACCATGGCCGAAGCGGACAGCCTGGGCGCCGACGGCTACATCGTCAAACCCTTCCGCGCCGAGGACGTGCGCACCCAGTTCGACCGCCTGGAGGGCGCGCCGGGCGCGGCGGCCATGGAGCAGCCGGAGGAGGTGGCGCGCCGCCTCGGCATCGACGGCGCGCGCCTGCAGCTCTACCTGGACGGCCTGCGCCGCCAGCTGGACGCCGCCGGCCCGGAACTGGCGGCCCTGCTGGCCGCCGGCGACACCGACACCGTCTTCGGGCGCCTCGGGCGCCTGCGCGAAGGCTGCGCCACCCTCGGCCTGCACGCGGCGGCGGATGCGCTGGCCGGGCTCGAACACATGGATGAGGCAATGCTCGACGCCGGCCGCCTGGGCCAGGCGCTCGGAAAGGCCGGGGCGGCCGTGCTGCGCCAGGCCGAGCGGACGCGCAACGCATAAGCCACTCCTGGTATAGACAAATCCGCTTGCTGATGGGTTACTTTAGATTTAAAGTAGTTGCGGAGTGCCTGGTCAATCACAGAGGGCTGACATGAACGATGCCGCAACCGCAGCAGCAACAGCAACTGCAGCAGCAGTCTCTTCCCCGGAACCGACCCGTTCCGGCTATGCCGATGGCTTCGCCCGCGCCAACCTGCCGCCGCGCGAACTCTGGCCCGATTTCCTGTTCGACCTTCCCGAATTGCGCTACCCCGAGCGCCTCAACTGCGTGGCCGAGCTGCTGGACAAGGGCGTGGAGCGGGGATGGGGCGAGCGCACCGCCCTGACCGGCGCGCGCGAGACCCTGAGCTATGCGGCGCTGCTGGCCCGGGTCGACCGCATCGCCCACGTGCTGCGCCAGGACCTGGGGCTGGCCACCGGCAGCCGGGTGCTGCTGCGCGGCGCCAACTGCCCGATGATGGCGGCCTGCATCCTGGCCGTGATCAAGGCCGGCTGCATCGCCGTCCCCACCATGCCGCTGCTGCGCGCCAGGGAGCTGGGCGCCATCGCCGCCAAGGCGCGCGTGAATGCCGTGCTGTGCGCGGCCTCGCTGTGCGGCGAGATCGAGGCCCTGGAGCTGGGCGGTGCGCCCCTGGTCTGCTTCGACAGCGAGCAGCCTCATGGACTCGAAGCGCGCATGACGGCCTACGACGAGCCCTTCGCAGCCTGCGACAGCGCGGCCGACGACGTCTGCCTGATCAGCTTTACCTCGGGCACCACCGGCATCCCCAAGGGAACCATGCACTTCCACCGCGACGTGCTGGCGATCTGCGACTGCTTCCCGCGCCATACCCTGGGCGCGAAGATCGACGACGTGTTCATCGGCACGCCGCCGCTGGCCTTTACCTTCGGCCTGGGCGGCCTGCTGCTGTTCCCGCTGCGCGTGGGCGCGCGCGCCGTCCTGATCGAAAAGCTGACGCCGGAAACCCTGCTGGCGGCGATCGAGCAGCACCGCGCCACCGTGTGCTTCACCGCGCCCACCTTCTACCGCCAGATGGCCACGCTGGCGCCGCAGTTCGACTTGTCCAGCCTGAGCCGCACGGTATCGGCCGGCGAGGCGCTGCCGGTGGCCACGCGCGAGGCCTGGCAGGCCGCGACCGGCCTGGCCATGATCGACGGCATCGGCGCCACCGAGATGCTGCACATCTTCATCTCGGCCGCCGGCGACGCGGTCCGCCCCGGCGCCACCGGCAAGCCGGTGCCGGGCTACGTCGCCTGCATCCTCGACGAGGCCGGCGGGCAGGTGGGGCCGGGCGTGATCGGGCGGCTGGCCGTCAAAGGGCCGACCGGCTGCCGCTACCTCGACGACCCGCGCCAGCGCGACTACGTGCGCGACGGCTGGAACCTGACCGGCGACGCTTACGAGATGGACGCCGACGGCTATTTCTACTACCGTTCGCGCCTGGACGACATGATCATCTCGGCCGGCTACAACATCGCCGGGGCCGAGGTCGAGGAAGCGCTGCTGCGCCACCCGGCGGTGGCCGAGTGCGGCGTGGTGGGGCGCGCCGACCCGGAACGCGGCCAGGTGGTCGAGGCCCATGTGGTACTGCGGCCCGGCCATGCGGCGTCAAGCGAGCTGGTGCAGGCGCTGCAGGAATTCGTGAAGCAGCAGATCGCGCCCTACAAATATCCACGCGCTGTGCGGTTTCGCGAACAGTTGCCGCGTACCGAAACCGGTAAGCTGCAACGGTTCAAACTACGCGCCGACACGGCTTGAGGACCAGCATGCAGGATGTTGACGGGCGCGAATACCGGGACGAATCGGACGAGCCGGAGAGCCTCGACCTGGAGAGCCGGCTGACCCAGGAGCACCACCAGTCGCTGCGGCTGTGGCTGCGCATGCTGTCGTGCACCTTGCGCATCGAGAACGAGATCCGCAGCCGCCTGCGCGCCAGTTTCGACATCACCTTGCCGCGCTTCGACCTGATGGCCCAGCTGGAACGCCATCCGGACGGTTTGCGCATGGGCGAGCTGTCCAAGCGCATGATGGTCACCGGCGGCAACATCACCGGCATCACCGACCAGCTCGAGCGCGAGCAGCTGGTGGTGCGCGTGCCCGACGCCAGGGACCGCCGCGCCTTCGCCGTCAAGCTCACCCCCGCCGGCCGCCGCGCCTTCGGCGAAATGGCCGCCGTCCACGAGCGCTGGATCGACGAGCTGCTGGCCGACATTCCCGCCGAGGACAAGGACAGCCTGATCGGCCTGCTGTCGACCATGAAGCGCCGCCTGCGCATCGGCGACAGCCGCTAGCAGACCCTAGGGTCGGCGGCTCCGCCGCCGAGGCGTTCAACCGAGGCGCCTGTAGGTGGACGGCTCCGCCGTCCACGCGGTGACAGGCCAAGCCGGCATTCGCGTGCGCGTTCCGGCGAGCATTGCGACGAGCAATGCGAAACCGCCAATCTGTTAGCGCCACACAATCGACTGTTCCGCAATCGTGCGACCCACCTATACAGGCAGCGGATAATGAATCGCCAGACTCGACAGGAGGCGCACTATGCTGATCCAGCCCGACGTGCCACCGGAATTCCGCACCTGCGGCCGCTGCAGGCGCACCCAGGGTCCTGGCTTCAAGCTCAGTTTCGCCTACCAGCCCATCGTCGACGTCGCAAACCGCAGCGTCTATGCCTACGAAGCCCTGGTGCGCGGGCCGAAAGGGGAGAGCGCCTGGTCGGTGCTGTCCCAGGTCAACGAGGAGAACCGCTACGACTTCGACCAGGCCTGCCGCATGCAGGCCATCCGCACCGCGGCCGAACTCGGCATCCACGAGCGCCTGTCGATCAACTTCCTGCCGAACGCCGTCTACCACCCGGCCACCTGCATCCAGCACACCTTCAACGCCGCGCGCGAGGTCGGCTATCCGCTCGAGAACCTCATCTTCGAAGTCCCGGAAGGCCAGCGCGTGCTGGACCGCCCGCACCTGGTCCATATCTTCCGCGAGTACCGCCGCTACGGCTTCGGCACCGCCATCGACGACTTCGGCGCCGGCTACGCCGGCCTGGAGCTGCTGTCCGAATACCAGCCCAACTTCCTCAAGCTCGGCATGGGCCTGGTGCGCGGCATCGACCGCAATCTGGCGCGCCAGGCGGTCGTGCACGGCGTGCTGACCATGTGCGCGGAACTGGGCGTGCGGGTGCTGGCGGAGGGCGTGGAAACGCGCGGGGAACGCGACTGGCTGGCGGCGGCGGGTGTGGGGCTGATGCAGGGCTATTTGTTCGGCAAGCCGCGGCTGCGCCTGGTCGAGGAGGTCGACCAGGCGGCCTGGCATTGAGCGGAACGGGCCGGAAATGTTCGGCGGCACCGTTGCAAAACGTTAACCAGCACGGCGATCGGTATTTATTGTCTTTCTACCGGAATTGTTTGTCACTAGAATAACGGCATTCTCTTCGGGCGCCGCATGACAAAACATATTCCCTACCTCGACGGTTGGCGAGGACTCGCCATCGTTTGCCTGTTGATCGGGCACTTTTTCCCAGTACCGGCCATCAATCTGGGCGTCGTCGGGGTCGCGCTGTTCTTCGTCCTGTCCGGTTTGCTGATGGCGCGCGTCCTGTTCGTGCAGCGGACCGATTTCGGCACCTTCTACCGGCGCCGCATCGCGCGCGTGTTCCCCTCGGTCGCGGTGTACCTGGCCGTGATGACCGCGATCTGGACCTTGTCCGGGCAGGGCTTTTCGGAAGTCGAACTGCTGGCCGCGATGACTTTCACGAACAACTATATCGGCGTGGAACTGGGCGCCATGCCGTTTGGCCACATCTGGTCCCTGAGCGTCGAAGAACATTCCTATGTGATCCTCTCGCTGGCAGCCTACTGGTGCCGCGCGCGCGGGCATCGGGGCCTGTCCGCCATGGCCCTCATCCTGGCAGTCATCCTCGGCGCCATCGCGGTCTACTCCTTCGTGCCGGCGGCGCATAACTCGCGCTTCTCCCTGCGCACCGAGGTGGCGTCCTTCGGCATCTTCGCCTCCGGCTTCGTGTTCCTGGCGCTGGCCGGCAAGAGCATCCGATGGAACACCGCATGGATCGCGCCGGCCGCGCTGCTGGTCGGGGTCGCCGCCCACTGGTGGAGCGTGCCGACCGGCCTGCGGATCATCGTGGGGTGGGGCGCGTTCGCCCTGGCCGTGAATTTCATGGCGGCGGCGCCGGGCTGGTTCATCGCCCTGTTCGAATCAATCTGGCTGCGCCGGCTGGGCGTCTATTCGTTCTCGCTCTACCTGTGGCAGCAGCCGTTCTACCTGCTGTCGCGGCACAGCGGGTTGCCGCCGGTGCTGGGGTTCGCCTGTTCCCTGCTGGTGGGTTGGGCGGCATTCCATCTGGTCGAGAATCCGGCGCGCGTCTACCTGAACAAGCGGTGGGGAGCGCGGCCTCGGCCCGTGATCGACAGCGAAGCCGAGTCGGAGTGCGTGCGTTCCTAGGGGGTCGGTGGGAGAGTAGGGACAGGGCGCCATAGGAGTGCTCCCTCCGAGAGGGTAGACGAACCTCCGGAATTGCGCATGAGCGCTAGGTCAGGGCTGAGCATCACCGCTCAGGTACCAACAAAAGTACCAGCAATTTCAGCACGTGGCTGAGATGTTCCGATCTGTTGTTAATTGTTCGTTTGACTACGAGCGTCGCCAGGCCGTAAGTGAAGTCCAAGCATGAGATTGTTCAGCATCAAGGATGTCGCCGTTTCAGGTACGTATCATTGATTTTTGGAATGTACCAAGAATAGATATCCCAGGTGAACGCTCTGCTTAGGAAGTTCTCATGAATCTTAAGGATCTGCTCAAGGGGGCGGCCGGCTTGACGGAGGCGAATCGCCCCATTCGCATACGACTATTCCAAGAGACGGATGTGCTCGACGACGCCGTGCTAGTCAAGCGAGTCACAGGCAGCGAAGCCTTGTGCGGCGGACTGGACTACCGGCTTCTGTGCGTATCGGGGCGCGCAGACCTCCCCTTGAAGGAGCTCATCGCCTTACCCGTCGAGCTGCAGTTCGTAACGGATTGCGGCAACATGCGCGCGGTGCTCGGCATCGTCGCGCAAGCGGCTGCCGGCCAGAGCGATGGTGGCCTCGCGACTTATGAACTGGTGCTCCGCGATGCACTGGCACTGATGGAGCAGCGTACCAGTACGCGGGTCTTCCGCAACATGAACGAACTGGACATCACTCAGGTCATTGTGGACGAGTGGCGCCGGAACAATCCGGTGCTGGCCAGGGCATTCGACATGGACTGGTCGCGTGTGAAAGGCACCTTCCCGGCCCGTGAATTCATCATGCAGCACAACGAGTCCGACGCCGACTTCTTGCGCCGCTTGTGGAAACGACGCGGCATCGCGTGGTTCATGCGCGCAGGGCTCGCCAGCGGATCACAGGGTGAGGACATGCCGGCACACACCTTGGTGCTGTTCAACGATGGACTCACGCTGCCGCAAAATGCCTCCGGCGTGGTGCGTTATCACCGGGACGACGGTACCGAGCAAAGCGATACCATCTTCGCGTGGAGTCCGGTACGCAAGCTCGTCCCAGGCAATCTCAACCGTTTCAGCTGGGACTACCTCAGTGGCCGGCCGATGATCGCCAACACGCCGTCATGTATCGACCAGGGCGCGACCGGCAACCGTTTCGCGCTCGGTCTCGATGACTACCTGATCGACGTGCCGCATGCCGGGGAGGACGGCGACGATTACCGTAGGCTTGGCGAATTGCGCATGAAGCGCCATGAGTACGAATCCAAGTGTTTTTATGGCGAAGGGAGTGTGCGCGCGCTTTGTATCGGGGAATGGTTCGCCTTGAGCGGCCATCCGGATATCGACACCCACTCGCCGCAGGAACGGGAATTTGTCATCACGCGCCTGGAGGTCGATGCGGAGAACAACCTGCCAAAGACACTCGACAATCGGATACAGCGCCTGTTCGCGCTCAACCGATGGCACGAAGCCCATGTCGACAGCGGTCTGTGCCAGGCCAGCGCCGAACGCGGCATGCGCTACACGAACCGCTTTTCCTGCGTTCGCCGCAGCATTCCGATCGTGCCGGCATTCGATTCTCGTACCGATCTGCCGCGTCCCCAGCTGCAAAGTGCAATCGTCGTCGGCCCGCCCGGTGAAGAAGTGCATTGCGATGAATACGGGCGGGTCAAGGTACGCTTTCCCGGCACCAGGACCGAAGACCATGAGCACGCGCAAGGCGCCGGTGCCAGCGGCAGCGACCGGGACTCCGCCTGGATACGGGTTGCCAGCACCTGGGCCAGCAATCAGTGGGGAACGATCACGCTGCCGCGCATCGGCGACGAGGTGCTGGTTGGCTTCCTTGGTGGCGATCCGGATAAGCCGATCATCGTTGGCCAAGTCTATGGGCGCATGGCCCCGCCGCCTGCGTTCAGCCATGCCGGAGCACTGCCTGGAAACCGATACGTGGCCGGCATCAAGAGTAAGGAAGTCGGAGGCAACCGCTACAACCAATTGCGGTTGGATGATACGTCGGGCCAGATCAATGCACAGCTGTCGTCCCAGCACGGTCACAGCGAGTTGAACCTGGGGTGGCTAACCCACCCGCGCAAGGACGGCAAGGGCGAGGCGCGCGGCGAAGGCGCGGAGTTGCGCAGCGACCATGCTGTCGCGCTCCGGGGCGCGCAAGGCGTCTTGATCAGTGCCGCCGCGCGCCAGAATGCGAGCGGAAAACAGCTGGATCGAAGCGAGCTTCTTGGCTTGGCCGAGGTCTTGCAGGGACTGCAGAAGCAACTGGCTGAACTGGCGTCGACGCATCACGCGGACAGCACCGACGACGGGGAGCTCGAACAACTGGTCGGCTACCTGAAGCAGTGGGAAGCCGGCAGCAATACTGACAAGGACGGCGCTGGCGGCCAGCCCGTGGTGGCGCTGTCCGCGCCGGCCGGCATCGCCATGACCAGCCAGGACAACATCGCGATCGGCGCCCAGACGCATATCGATGTGCTCAGCATCGGCAATACCCAGCTATCGGTCGGCAGGAAGCTGCTGGCGCGCGTGTCGGAAAGCATCAGCCTGTTTGCACACCGACTCGGTATCAAGCTGATTGCCGCCAGCGGCAAGCTCGAATTGCAGACGCACGGCGACGATATCGAGCTCACTTCCTCCAAACGCATCGTCCTGACTGCCACCGACGAGATCGTGCTGCAGGCGCCCAAGGTCCGCATCGTGGCGCAGGGTGCGCAGGTGGATATCGGCGGCGGCGTCATCACTCAGGAGAGCAGCGGCGAACACACCATCAAATCGTCGAAATTCGCGCATGTCGGGCCGGGAGGGGGCAGCCCGGCCGCCGTGACCTTGCCGAAGAGCGAAGCGCAGCACGACCAGCAAACCGTGTTGCGCTGGATCGGCACCGACGAGCCGATGAAGAACCAGCGCTATCGCATCACTACCGAAGACGGCCGCAGCTTCGAGGGACGGACAGATGCGAACGGGCTGACCGAGCGTTTCAGCAGCGCCATTTCATTTGGACGCTACAGCATCGAGGCACTGGACGACTGAGACACCATAGGGAGCATGCGATGACGATTGCCGAACATCCTTTGCCCGCACAACATCATGCCGGCGCGGCCCGCAAAGCCGAAGGGTTTGCGACACCGAAGCAGGACAAGAAGCCGCAGTGTGCGCGGATGCTGCCGAAGCGGGTGTTGCCGGTTATTTTTCTGCCGGGCATCATGGGGTCGAATCTGCGGATGAGCGCCGAGCGGCAGAAAGAGTTGAAGCAGGAGGACAATATCGCGTGGCGGCCAGATGCGCTTGGGGCCTCGAACATCAGCAAGAACGCGAACAGCCCGCCACGTGAACGGCAACTGCGGCTGGATCCACTGCAAACCACGGTCGATATCTACGATCCTTCCGGACCGTCTGATGTCACCGGCGATGGACGGCACGCCAATGTCACCTTGGGGGAGAACTTCCATTCTCCCCTGCTGACGAGCGACCCGGCGACCATGCCCAATGGACGTACCGCGGTCCAAAAAGCGCGGGCGCGCGGCTGGGGCGAAGTATTCTTCAAGAGTTATGGCGTTTTGCTGCAGCACCTTGAATCCCGCCTGAACAACACGTTTGCCAACGGCAAAATGCGGCCCGAGTGGCGCGACGTCGTTGGCGTTGATCCACAGGTATGGAGCGCGGACCCGAAGCTACCCCAGCAAGCCATCACCGAGCAGGATCTTAAGAAGGCGGTCGCCGGCTGCTGGTTTCCTGTGTACGCGTTCGGCTATAACTGGCTGCAGTCGAATGGTGACAGCGCGCAAATTGTCGCCGAGCGAATTAATCAGGTTATCAATGATCTGAACGGATCCGGCTATGAATGCAACCAGGTGATCGTCGTGACCCATTCCATGGGGGGACTGGTCGGCCGGGCGCTGGTTCATCCCAAGATTGGTAACCTTCAAGACAAGGTGCTGGGCATTGTCCATGGCGTCATGCCGGCTATCGGGGCCCCGGCCGCCTACAAGCGCATGCGGGCGGGATTCGAGGATCCTGGGCTGATGCACGCCAGTCTCAGCCTCATCGAAGCTGGCGTTGTTGCGAAGGTGCTCGGCAATTATGGCGATGAGGTGACCGCAGTGCTGGCGAATGCGCCCGGCGGGTTGGAATTGCTACCAACCGAATCCTACGGTAATGGTTGGCTGCGTGTGCGGCACAACGGGCGCGACCTGGAGTCGTGGCCGAAACAGGGAGACCCCTACAATGAAATCTACAAGGTGAGCGGAAAATGGTTCGCACTATTCCGGGAAAACTGGATAAATCCTTCCAACTATCCTGAGAAGAAGGGAGGGGGTACATTCAACCGGACATGTGAATATCTCGACATGGTCCAAGGTTTTCATCGACAGATCTCCGGCAGTTATCACCCCAGCAGTTATGCGCACTACGGTGCCGATCCTCGGCGTCAGAGCTTTGGTGAAGTTGTCTGGGAAATCGACAAGAACTGTGCCGATCCTAGCGGATGGCAGGACTGGCCCATTATCAGCGATACCAAACAAGGCAAGCTCGAACTGGTCCGTTGGGATGTGAACTATCGTGGCAAGACATTTGCAAAAAGCACTCCCGTTCCCAGTCCAAATCTCAGCAAGGCTTTTGCTACACCGATTTCAAACCCCAATAGCAATAAATCAATTCACGCGACGATTCTTCCAGCAAGCGCACCTGGCGATCAGACAGTGCCTATGGCCTCGGCCGACCATCAACTCCAAAGCGGCATGTTCAAGGGAATTTTCCGTCAAACTGGTTATGAACATCAGTCCAGTTATAAGGACCCTCTGGCCATCGCTTCAGCCTTGTACAGCATCGTGCGCATCGCCCAGCAAGCAAGCTGGAAATGCTGAAAGGATTATCCATGCACGTAACCGGTTTCAAGCGCATGTACTTTGTTGCTCTTACAACCACGCTGGTGCTGATTGCAGCCTGTGGCCGTAATCCCAGCCAATGGAAGACCCCAAACATGACCACACTCACGCCCCGTCTGCAACCGATGTTCGAGAAAACCAAGCCAGTCTGCTTTGGCCGCTTTATCGTCGATGTGCCGGCATCGGCCACCGTAGCATGGGGCAGTACCGATGTTCCGCTGGGCGTGACCATTTACCGTGGCGGTGTGGATAAAGTAAAGGACTCGGCGCAGAAGTTCATCGACGAACTCAACAGCAAAAAGGCCATCAACCACGATGATGTCCCATTGCTGTTATCAGTAGAAGAGATGATCGAGCCTGAAGGTAAGATCGTGACCGGTTATGAGAGTTTCCAATCCATCAACGGTCTAAAGATTAATGGTTACTTCAAGCTGAACAGCGACGGCGCTATTATCGATGCACGGCCTTTGCGAGACGATAGGGAAGAAACGATAGCAGACATAAAAAGTATTGTACGCCGCCTGCGCCAGCGTTCCGAAAACGAAATCCCTACCGAGCCCGGAAACTGTATCGAACATTTTTTTTTGCCAGATAAGCAGAGTCCGACAAAGGATGATCTGATGGAGCATATCCGTATTGGCTTTCGTTTGAAAGAGTTCCCCGACGCGCATTTCTCAATTTATGTCGCACCATCGAATCCTCACGACCCTGAGGGTGACTCACTCCAAACCCAGTGGAAGCGTATCAAGGACGATCCAGCCACGCCTGAAGAGAAAGCAGCGCTCGCCAAAATTCAATACTTCCGCGAAAGCCCGCGCCAGATACATGATTGGAAAACCGGCTACGAGGTCCTGTTGCGTAATCCCGACGAAGAACACGTCCATTCTTATCACGACTTCCAGGCTAAGTTCACGGGCGTTCCCCATGACCAATTCCGACCGTACGCCGACATCCAGTTCCAAACCGGCGTCGGCGGCAACGCAGCCGGCTCAACGAAAGCCAGTCTGACCGACGAAGAAGCCATCGCAGTCTGGGACAAAATCACCAGCACCATCCGCGTGCGTCCGACCAGCTCCAAGCCCATGCAATCCGCCGGCACCGGCCCGCGCCTGCCGCTGGGCGAGCTCGCCGCAACCGGGCGCACCTGCCCGCAGACCGGCTGGTGGGAGTACGATGCGCCGGGGCCAGCGGGTGACAGCCGCCGTCAACACATCCGGGCCGGCGACCATATGCCGCATGCGGTCGCGACTGGTGAGCCGTCGATCTGGCAAAAACTCAAGGGGGAACGGCCTTCCTACCGAATGGCGACGGTCTGGAAGCTGGTCAGCTACGACGATGCGCCTCCTCGTGTAGACGTGGTGGCGCAGCCAAGCTCAATCGCGCAAATCTCTCTCCCTGATGATCTTCCAAAAGACGCTACGGATACCAGGCACGAAGGTGGCCGTGGCAAAGGGACCGCGCCCAAGAAAGGCTGAGCGATGCCGAATGTGATTCGATTAGGCGACGCGACGTCTCATGGCGGCAAGGTCGAAAGTGCGAGCGCCACGTATTTTACGGTCGACGGAATACCGGTCGCCTGCGTCGGTGACGCATGCAGTTGTCCCATCAAGGGACATGACAAATGCACGATTGCCGAAGGCGATCCGAGCCACCTCATCAACGGCGTTGCCGTTGCCTACCATGGTCATAAGACGACTTGTGGAGCAAGCCTGATTGCGTCGATCGGAAACTTCGGCGGGCAATAGGCAGGCCTTCTGATATCCCAGGCGTATGTGCTGAAGCATATCAAAGGTTGAAGTGGTCCCTCCGACTGGAATCGAACCAGTATCCCACGCTTAGGAGGCATGTGCACTATCCATTGTGCTACGGAGAGGACGCTAGCACCGCCATGAAGCCGAGGCGGGCGCTGTGGCAGGACAAGGCCTGCGGTCCGGCGGGCGGGCCCCGCGAGCGGGCCGGTACCGTGAACCGAGCGCAATTATAGCCGAGGACAGCCGGATTGTTGGAGTACTCCGGCTCCGAGTCGGTACAATGTGGGCCTCATTCAATCAATTCACGCTTTTCCAAACGCGTCGCCCATCCCGAAACGGGCGCGGCGCGGCGGACGGAACCCACTATGGCTGTCATCTCCCTTACTTCCGCCCAACTGGCCTTCGGCCACGTGGCGCTGCTCGACCATGCCGACTTTTCGCTGGAGGCGGGCGAGCGCGTCGGCCTGATCGGCCGCAACGGCACCGGCAAGTCCTCGCTGCTCAAGATTATCTCGGGCCGCTTCAAGCTCGACGACGGCCTGCTCGTCATGCAGCAGGGCCTGAATATCGCCTACGTCGAGCAGGAGCCCGTATTCGATCCCGAGCTCACCGTGTTCGACGCCGTCGCCGCCGGCATGGGCGAGCAGCAGGCGATGCTGACCGAGTACGAGGACATCACCGGCAAGTTCGGCCAGGGCGACGACGAGGCGCTGATGGACCGCATGCACGTGCTGCAGTCGAAACTCGACGCCGTCGACGGCTGGAACCTGGCGAACAAGGTCGATACCACCCTCGACCGCCTGAACCTCGCGCGCGACGCCCGGATGGGCAGCCTGTCGGGCGGGATGCAAAAGCGCGTGGCCCTGGCCGTGGCGCTGGTCTCCAGCCCGGACGTGCTGCTGCTCGACGAACCGACCAACCACCTCGACTTTACCTCCATTAAATGGCTGGAAGGCCTGCTGCGCGATTTCCGCGGCTCGGTGCTGTTCATCACCCACGACCGCAGCTTCCTCGACAACGTGGCCACCCGCATCGTCGAACTCGACCGCGGCCGCCTGTTGTCCTTCCCGGGCAATTTCTCGACCTACCAGGAACGCAAGCGCGAGCTGCTGGCCAACGAGGACGTCGAGAACGCCAAGTTCGACAAGTTCCTGGCCCAGGAAGAAGTGTGGATCCGCAAGGGCGTGCAGGCGCGCCGCACCCGCGACGAAGGCCGCGTGCGGCGCCTGGAAGCGCTGCGCCTGCAGCGCGCGGCGCGCCGCGACCAGCAAGGCCAGATCAGGCTGGACGTGGGCACCGGCGAACGCTCCGGCAAGATCGTGGCCGAACTCGAGAACGTCTCCAAGCGCTTCGGCGAGAAGCAGGTGATCCGCGATTTCAGCGCCACCATCCTGCGCGGCGACAAGGTCGGCCTGATCGGTCCGAACGGCGCCGGCAAGACCACGCTGCTGAAGATCATCCTGGGCGAGGAAACCGCCGACACCGGCAGCGTCAAGCTGGGCACGCGCCTGAACGTGGCCTACTTCGACCAGATGCGCGCCCAGCTCAACGAAGAGGCGAGCCTGGCCGACACCATCGCACCGGGCAGCGACTGGGTCGAAGTCAATGGCCAGCGCAAGCACGTGATGACCTACCTGAGCGACTTCCTGTTCGCGCCGGAACGCGCGCGCTCGCCGGTCAAGTCGCTCTCGGGCGGCGAACGCAACCGCCTGCTGCTGGCGCGCCTGTTCGCCAAGCCGGCCAATTGCCTGGTGCTGGACGAACCGACCAACGACCTCGATATCGACACCCTCGAGCTGCTCGAGGAGTTGCTCGAGGACTACAGCGGCACCGTGTTTCTCGTCAGCCACGACCGTACCTTCCTGGACAATGTCGTGACCCAGGTGATCGTGGCCGAAGGCGAGGGCCTGTGGCGCGAATACGTCGGCGGCTATACCGACTGGGAACGCGTCCGCGCGGCCGGTCCGGTCGTACAGCCTGCCAAGGCGCCGGAGGCGCCAAAGGCCGACTCGACAAAAACAGATGGTATGTCATCTACCGCACAGAGCTCTTCCGGCAAGAAGGTAAAGTTGAGTTACAAGGAACAGCGCGAACTGGAGGAACTTCCTCAGCTGATCGCGACTCTTGAAGATGAGCAGTCGGCGATTACGGCACAGCTGAATTCGCCGGACTTCTACAAGCAGAATCCCGGCGACGCGAAACGCATCAACGCGCGCTACGCCGAGATCGACGAACTGCTGCTCGACGCCTTGGAACGCTGGGAGCGCATCGAAGCTCGCGCCAGGGGAGAGCAGCAATAACGAACCAGGCAAGCAGGCCAGGCGCCTGCCATTGAATACATGACCGAGAACAACGAACCTCACATCGTTTCACAGCCGCCCGCGGCGCTCTCGGTCGATGCTCCTTTCTTCAGCCGCGCCGCCTGGGCGCGGATCCTGCCTTTCGGCACCTATATCTTCTTCATCATCCTTGGCGACATGCTCGAGCGCGCCGGCTTCGCCCGTGCCGAACTGCGCTGGCTGTACCCGGTCCAGATCGCTGCCGTCGCGATCCTGCTCGCCGTGTTCTGGAAACAGTACGCGGAGCTGCGCCGGCCCTTCGTCCCCTTGAAGCAGGCGGCCATTGCGGTCGCCGTCGGCGTGCTGGTGCTGGCGCTCTGGATTCATCTCGACGCGCCCTGGATGGTGGTCGGTTCCAGCCCCGGCTACGACCCGCGCACGGCGGGCGAGATCGACTGGCTGCTGGTCACGATCCGCATCGCCGGCGCGGCCCTGGTCGTGCCCGTCATGGAAGAACTGTTCTGGCGCGCCTTCCTGATGCGCTGGGTCGAAGCCGCCGACTTCGAGCGCGTCGATCCCGCACGCATCGGTCTCAAGGCTTTCCTGGTCCCCGTCGTGCTGTTCGGCTTCGAACACAACCTCTGGCTGGCCGGCATCGTCGCCGGCGTCGCCTACAGCCTGCTCTACATGCGGCACCGCAACCTGTGGTCGCCCGTGCTGGCCCATGCCGTCACCAATGGTTTGCTGGGGATCTGGGTGGTGGCCACCGGCAGCTGGGCGTTCTGGTAATCCGACTGGCGTCACTTTCGAGAAGACAAATAATATGCTGAGTATCCGCTACCGTCCCCTGGCCGCCCTGATCGGCGCCTTGTTCACCCTGCCCGCGGCGACCGCGCTGGCGGCCCCGCCGGAAGAGGGCATGCGCCTCTACGGCGGCATCGGCTGGGCCTACGACGACAACCTGCTGCGCATCCCGGACAATGCGCGGCCTTTCCAGGGCAAGCGTGGCGATTCCTACCGCACCGCCGAGGCCGGTGTCGTCTACAACAAGCGCATCAGCCGCCAGCGCATCGCCGCCGTGGCCAAGGTATCGAAGGTCAAGTTCGACCACTTCGACCAGCTCGACTACGACGGGCGCGACCTGAGCGCCACCTGGAACTGGGAACTCGGCAACAAGCTGGAGGGCAGGGCGGAGGCCAGCTACGCCCAGGTGCTGGCGCCCTATACCGACTTCTTCAGCAACGAGCGCAACCTGCGCCAGCAGCGCCGCCAGTTCTTCGACGCCGGCTACAAGATGCACCCGAGCTGGAAGCTGCGCGCCGGCATGGCGCGCGACAAGTTCACCTACGAACTGCAGGCCCAGCGCTTCAACAACCGTACCGAAAAGGCGGCCGAGGTCGAACTGATCTACCAGCCCAAGAGCGGCAGCTCGGTCGGCCTGGTGGCCCGCCGCGTGGAAGGCGACTACCCCTTCCGCCGTCCCAACCGCATCAACCCGCTGCTGACCGACGACTTCACCCAGGACGAGCTGAAGGCGCGCGTGAACTGGCTCGCCACCGGCTCGACCACCCTGCAGGCCCTGGTCGGCTACGTGCGGCGCGAGCAGCCGTCCTTCGGTGAAGGCAAGACCAGCGGCGTCAACGGACGGGTCACGGCCCTGTACCAGCCACGCGGCAAGATCACCTACAGCGCCTCGGTGTGGCGCGAGTTCGCCCCGATCGAAAGCACCATCGTCAGCTACACCCTGAACAAGGGCGCGATGGTGGGCGCCACCTGGGCGGCCACCGGCAAGATCAAGGTCGACGCCAGCGCCATCTACGAAAAGCGCGACTACAACGCGCGCCGCGAATTCCTCGGTTCGAACGACCTGAGCGACGCGATCCGCTCGGCCAATGTGCGCGCCACCTGGCAGGTCAAGCGCAAGATCCAGGTCCAGGCCGGCTACTCGCACCAGGCGCGCAGCGGCTCGGCGTTGCTCGGCACCAGCCGCTTCGACGCCAACGTGGTGCAGGTCAGCGCCAACGTGCTGTTCTAACGGGAAACTGCTGTTCTGAATGGACACCAAGAGAAAAGACGTGAAACATGACGGTCAACGATATTCCGATTATCTCGTTCTTCCAGCGCGTGCTCGATCCCCTGATCGTCATGGGGACCCTGTATCTTGCCACGCTGGTCTACGGCGAGCCGTTCTCGGGATATTCGCTGGTGCTGATGATCCTCGCGTTCTTCATCTCGTCCTCGGTCTACCAGCACATCGACCCCTACCGCACCTGGCGCAGCGGACGCATGCTGGCCTATGCGCGCGACACCGTGTTCGGCTGGTGCGTGACGATCGCGGTGCTGTACTTCCTCGGTTCCGCGAGCGGCCTCAAGTATTACTATGACGAGCGCGTGCTGCTGGCCTGGTTCATCGCCACGCCGGTCACGATCCTGGTCAGCCACATCGCGGTGCGCCGCGCCACGGGCAGCCGCGACCGCGCCGACGAAGTGCGCTCGATCGTGGTGGTGGGCGCCAACGATGTCGGCATCAAGTTCGCCGGCGTGTGCGACCGCCACCCGAACCTGTTCATGCAGGTGCGCGGCTTCTTCGACGACCGCGCCGACGAGCGCCACCCCAGCACCCTGGTCCATCCGATGCTGGGCAAGATGGCCGACGTGGCCGCCTACGTGCGCCAGCACAACATCAAGATGATCTTCATCAGCCAGCCGATCTCGGCCCAGCCGCGCATCCGCAAGCTGATCGACGAACTGAAGGACACCACGGCTTCGGTCTATTTCCTGCCGGACGTGTATGTGTTCGACCTGATGCAGGCGCGCTTTGATACCGTCGGCGGCATGCCGGTGATCGCGATCAGCGAAACGCCCTTCATGGGCTTCAACAGCGTGCTCAAGCGCGGTAGCGACATCGTGGTGTCCCTGCTGGCCCTGGTCCTGCTGGCGCCCCTGATGCTGGTGATCGCGCTTGCCGTCAAGCTCAGTTCGCCGGGCCCCGTGATCTTCAAGCAGCGCCGCTACGGGTTGTACGGCGAAGAGATCTATGTCTACAAGTTCCGCTCCATGACCGTGACCGACGACGGGCCGGTGGTGGTGCAGGCCAAGAAAGACGACCAGCGCGTGACCCGGGTCGGCGGCTTCCTGCGCCGTACCTCGCTCGACGAGCTGCCCCAGTTCATCAACGCCCTGCAGGGACGCATGAGCATCGTCGGCCCGCGCCCGCATGCCGTGGCCCATAACGAGCAGTACCGCAAGCTGATCAAGGGCTACATGCTGCGCCACAAGGTGCGGCCGGGCATCACCGGCTGGGCCCAGGTGAACGGCTTGCGCGGCGAGACGGCCACCCTCGACAAGATGGAGGCGCGCATCCAGTACGACCTGGACTACCTGCGCAACTGGTCGCTGTGGCTGGACCTGTGGATCATCCTGAAGACGGTGAAGGTGGTGTTTACCCGCGAGAACGCGCATTGATTGGGGCGCCAAGGCAGGGCGCGGCGATACTTCGGTCAATTGCTAAAAGTAATTAATTTGCGCTAAAGCACGCGCATTTTCGTGTGAACACACGCGAACGTACGGCAGGGAAACGTTTTACTTAAATCCTACTTAAATGTGGTGCGCACGATTGCCAGTTCCTTTGCATGACCATGCGTGCTGCGTAAAATCGTTGATGAGTTTGCAAGTTTCCGGCGGGCCGCCTGCCTCTCGGTAAAACAAGAACGAGGACACAAGAACATGAAGAAGGCACTGATCACCGGTGTGACGGGGCAGGATGGCTCCTATCTTGCCGAACTGCTGCTTGCGAAAGGTTACGAGGTCCACGGCATCAAGCGGCGCGCCTCGCTATTCAATACCGAGCGCATCGACCACATCTACCAGGACCCGCATGCGGACAACCCGCGCCTGATCCTGCACTACGGCGACCTGACCGACACCTCGAACCTGACGCGCATCATCGCCCAGGTCCAGCCGGACGAGGTGTACAACCTGGGCGCCATGAGCCATGTGGCGGTGTCCTTCGAGTCGCCCGAGTACACGGCCGACGTCGACGCGATCGGCACCCTGCGCCTGCTGGAAGCCATCCGCTTCCTGGGCCTGGAAAAGAAGACCCGCTTCTACCAGGCCTCCACGTCCGAACTCTACGGCCTGGTGCAGGAAACCCCGCAGCGCGAGACCACGCCTTTCTATCCGCGCAGCCCTTACGCGGTGGCCAAGCTCTACGCCTACTGGATCACCGTCAATTACCGCGAAGCCTATGGCATGTATGCCTGCAACGGCATCCTGTTCAACCACGAATCCCCGCGCCGCGGCGAGACCTTCGTCACCCGCAAGATCACGCGCGCCCTGGCCAACATCGCCCAGGGCCTGGAGCGCGAACTCTACCTGGGCAACCTGGACGCGCTGCGCGACTGGGGCCATGCGCGCGACTACGTCCACATGCAGTGGCTGATGCTGCAGCAGGACAAGCCTGAAGACTTCGTGATCGCGACCGGCCGCCAGTATTCGGTGCGCCACTTCGTCGAGGCCGCCGCCGACGAGCTCGGCATCGAGATTGCCTGGCAAGGGGAGGGCTTGCACGAGCGCGGCCTGGTGGCGCGCGTCCACGGCCACAAGGCGCCCGGCGTGGCGCCCGGCCAGCCGATCGTGGCGATCGATCCGCAATATTTCCGTCCCACCGAGGTGGAGACCCTGCTGGGCGACCCCAGCCGGGCGCGCGAGCGCCTGGGCTGGGAGCCGACGACCAGTTTCGAAGCGATGGTGCAGGAGATGGTGGCGCACGACCTGGAAACGGCGCGCCGCCACAAGCTGCTCGCATCGCATGGCTACAACGTTGCACTTTCACTGGAGTAAACGTGTCGAATTCTTCGCAGCCCCGTATCTATGTCGCCGGCCATCGCGGCCTGGTCGGCTCGGCCATCGTGCGCGTCCTGCGCGCCCAGGGCCACACCAACATCGTCACCCGCACCCATGCCGAACTGGAACTGACCGACCAGGCCCAGGTGCGCGAGTTCTTCCGTACCGGGGGTATCGACCAGGTCTACCTGGCGGCGGCCAAGGTAGGCGGCATCCATGCCAACAACACCTATCCGGCCGAGTTCATCTACGACAACATGATGGTGCAGGCCAACGTGGTGCACGAGGCCTGGCGCGCCGGCGTGCAAAAACTCCTGTTCCTCGGCTCTTCCTGCATCTATCCGCGCCTGGCGGCCCAGCCGATCCGCGAGGAATACCTGATGAACGGCATCCTCGAGCCGACCAACGAGCCCTATGCGATGGCCAAGATCGCCGGCATCAAGCTGTGCGAGAGCTACAACCGCCAGTACGGCACCGACTACCGCAGCGTGATGCCGACCAACCTGTATGGCCCAGGCGACAACTACCACCCGGAAAACAGCCATGTGATCCCGGCCCTGCTGCGCCGCTTCCACGAAGCCAAGACGGGCGGGGCGCCGGAAGTCGTGATCTGGGGCAGCGGCAAGCCGATGCGCGAATTCCTCTACGTCGACGACATGGCCGCCGCCAGCGTCTATGTGATGAACCTGCCGCACGAGGTGTACGCGGCGAACACCGATCCGATGCACTCGCACATCAATGTCGGCACCGGCCAGGACGTCACCATCGCCGAGCTGGCGCGCCTGGTGGGCGAGACCGTCGGCTACCACGGCCGCATCGTGTTCGACGCCGGCAAGCCGGACGGCACGCCGCGCAAGCTGCTCGACGTGTCCAAGCTCGAGGCGCTGGGCTGGCGCGCCAGCACGCCGCTGGCGGAAGGACTGCGCCGGGCCTACGACGCCTATCTGGCGCAACAGGAGGAGAACGCGCCGGAGCCGGCAATGGCCGCGGCCTGACTGTTTGGCAGAGTGTTAATTGACGTACAGAGGCCCAATCGTGCGCTCCCCAGAATGGATGAGTCCAGCGCGCTCAGGCTCGATGAGGGACCAACGAGCGGCAAAACGAGGTTCTTGAATTACGGATACGAATAAAAACAGGGCGGCGGCGCCGCCCATTACGTCGAGGAGTCATCTTGAAAACCTTCCACTTGGCAGCCATGCACACCATCCCATCCACTCCCAAGCGCGCGCTGTGTGCGGCGCTGATCCTGGCGACGGCCGCGCTGGCCGGCTGCGGCGACAAGGAAAAGGCGGCCAAACCGGGCCAGGCCCTGGCCAGCGTCAACGGCGAGGAAATCACGGTGCTGCAGCTGAACGAGGAAATGCAGCGCGCCGGCGTGCCCGCCGCCCAGCAGCAGGTCGCCAGCAAGCAGCTGCTGCAGGCCCTGATCGACCGCCAGCTGCTCGAGAGCGAGGCCGCCAAGGAAAAGCTCGACCGCGATCCCAAGGTGATGCAGGCGATCGAACGCGCGCGCTCGCTGATCATCGCCCAGGCCTACATGCAGAAGCGCCTCGGCGAGCCGGTCCGCCCGACGTCGGCCGAGGTCGAGGCCTACTTCAACAAGAATCCGCAGTTCTTCGCCAACCGCAAGCAGTTCGCCATGAACCAGCTGGTGGTGCCCGCCGCCGCCCTCACGCCCGAGCTGCGCAGCGCCGTGGACAGCGCCAAGTCGCTGGAAGAAGTGGCCGTGCTGCTGGATGCGCGCAAGGTCCAGTACGGCCGCGCCCAGGTCACGCGCAGCACCGCCGACCTGAATCCGCAGGTCGCCTCCAAGCTGCTGTCGATGCCGAAAGGCCAGATTTTCGTGGTCAAGGAAGGCGATCGCGCCCTGATGATCTCGATCGCCGACGTGCGCGACGCGCCGGTCACCCTGGCCATCGCCGCGCCCCAGATCACCAAGTACCTGACGAACCAGAAGAACAAGGAGCTGGCCCAGGCCGAGATCCAGCGCCTGCGTTCGACCGCCAAGATCGAGTACCTGAACAAGGACATGGCCCCGACCGGCAAGGAACCGGGCCTGCCCACCACCGCCCCCGGCGTGGGTGGTCCGGCGGCCGCGCCGGAACCGGCCTCGCTGGCCAATGACGCAGCGCCGGCAGCCGATGCTGCGGCAGCCGGTGCTGCGGCCGCGGGTGCGGCAAACACGACCGACGAAGCCGCGGTGAGCCGCGGCGTGGCCGGTCTCAAGTAAATCAATGATCCGGACGACACAAACTGAACAACAAGGAGCAATCATGAAACGACTCGTGAAGTGGATGATGGCCGCCGCACTCGTGCTGAGCTTTGGCATGGCGGGCGCCCAGGAAGTCAAGCTGGGCGCAGGCGACGTGGTCAAGATGTCGGTCTACGGCAGCCCCGACCTGTCGGTCGAGACCCGCGTCAGCGAAACCGGCAACATCACCTTCCCGCTGCTGGGCCAGGTGGCCGTGGGCGGCCTGTCGGTCGCCGAGGCCGAGAAGAAGATCGGCGGCCTGCTCGAGAAGGGCGGCTACCTCAAGAAGGCGCAGGTCAACATGCTGGTGACCGCCCTGGCCAGCCAGCAGGTCTCGGTGCTGGGCTATGTCAACCGCCCGGGCCGCTATCCCGTCGAGGGCCGGCGCAAGGTGCTCGACCTGCTGGCCATGGCCGGCGGCATGCACGGCGAGGGCGGCGACCAGATCAGCCTGGTGCGCACCCGCGACGGCAAGACCAGCCGCGAGACCATCGACGTGGTCGAGATGGTGCGCAAGGGCGAACTCGACAAGGACTACGAGGTGGCCGGCGGCGACATCATCTACGTCGAGCGCGCCCCGCGCGCCTACGTCACCGGCGAAGTCCAGCGTCCGGGTCCGTTCCGCCTCGAGCGCGGCATGACCGTCCAGCAGGCCGTCTCGGCCGGCGGCGGCCTGAGCCCGCGCGGGAGCAACAACGGCATGAAGATCACCCGCCGCGACGCCAGCGGCAACCCGGTGACCATCAATGTGAAGGCCAGCGATCCGGTCCAGGTGGACGATGTGATTACCGTGCGCGAGAGCTGGTTCTAAATGGACGCCGATAAACCTACTGCGCGTTGCCGTGGCGCGCTGCGATGCTCGATGTACTGCTCGTACATCTGCGCTTCTCGCACGCCACGGCTGCCGCTCGCTACGGTTTCTCGATGTCCATAAGTCCGGCTCGCCGGTTTGTCCCTCTCTGTCGTAAAGGTTTAAGCCATGAACGTACAACAATTCCTCCTGATTCTTCTTGCCAGGAAGAAGATAATTCTGTCGACCCTGTTGGTCACGGTGCTGCTCGCGCTGGGCTGGAGCCTGGTGCAGCAAAAGACCTATAAGGCGACCGCGTCCGTTCTGCTGAACTACAAGGGGGTGGACCCGCTGACCGGCCTGACCATGCCGGGCCAGCTGCTGCCGGGCTACATGGCCACGCAGATGGATATCATCAGCAGCAAGAACGTGGCGCTGCGCGTGGTCGATACCCTGCGCCTGGCCTCCAGCCCGGCGGTGCAGAAGCAGTGGCAGGACGCCAGCGAAGGCAAGGGCAGCGTGCGCGACTGGCTGGCCGACCTGCTGCTCAAGAAGCTCGAGATCATGCCCTCGCGCGAGTCGAGCGTGGTCGAGATCAGCTTCAAGGGCGCCGACCCGGCCTTCGCGGCAGCGGTCGCCAACGCCTTCGCCGAGGAATACCAGAAGATCAGCGTGCAGCTCAAGACCGAGCCGGCGAAGAAAGCCTCGTCCTACTTCAACGAGCAGACCAAGCAGCTGCGCGACAACCTCGAAGCGGCCCAGGCGCGCCTCTCGAAATACCAGCAGGAGAAGGGCATCGTCAGCCTCGACAACAACCGTGTCGACGTCGAGCTGTCGCGCCTGAACGATTTGTCGGCCCAGCTGGTCGTGGCCCAGACCGCCGCCATGGAAGCCAATTCGCGCGAACGCATGGCCGGCGGCGGCGTGAACTCGGCCGACGTCGCCAACAACGCCCTGATCCAGAACCTGCGCGTGCAGATGTCGGGCGCCGAAGCCAAGCTGGCCGAAGCCGGCTCGCGCTACGGCCGCAACCACCCGCAATACCAGGCCGCATCGGCCGAGGTCGGCAAGCTGCGCGCCGAACTCAATGCCGCCCTCGGCACCGTCTCGCGCAGCGTGGGCGCCAACGCCCAGGTGCTGCGCCAGCGCGAAGCCGAACTGCGTTCCGAGCTCGCCTCGCAGAAAGCGCGCGTGCTCGAACTGAACCGCGCCCGCGACGAGCTGGGCGTGCTGCTCAAGGACCTCGACAGCGCCCAGCGCGCCTTCGACTCGGCCAGCCAGCGCTTCTCGCAGACCCGCATCGAGGCCCAGTCCGAACAGTCGGACATCTCGATCCTGAACCCGGCGGTGGCCCCGACCGAGCCCGCCGGCCCGCGCATCCTGCTCAATACCCTGGCCTCGATCCTGCTGGGTACCATCCTCGGCGTCGGCCTGGCCCTGCTGCTGGAACTGCTGAACCGCCCGGTGCGCTCGACCGGCGACGTCAAGGACATGCTGGGCATCCCGGTGCTCGGCACCATCGAATGGCGCCCGGCGCGCCCACGCAGCACCGGCATCCGGTCGCTGATGACGCCGCGCCGCCTGCTGCGCCTGAACTAAGGAGTGGACACGACCATGAACCCATCTGTGCTATCCGCGCTGCCCACGGGCCACGCCGCCGACTCGAGCATGGGCGCGCTGCTGCTCGACTCGGGCAAGCTCACCCCTGAAAGCGCCGAACGCGTGCTGCGCATGCAGAAGGACCTCGGGATCCGCTTCGGCGAGGCCGCCGTGCGCCTCGGCCTGGTGAGCGAGGACGACATCCAGCAAGTGCTGGCGCGCCAGTTCTCCTATCCCTACCTGCAGAAAGGGCAGGCCAACCTGTCGCCCAAGCTGGTGGCCGCCTACGAACCCTTCTCGCCGCAGGTCGAGTCGCTGCGCGCGATCCGCAGCCAGCTGATGCTGCGCTGGTTCGCCCGCGGACGGCGGGCGCTGGCCATCGCCGGGGTCAACCCGGACGACGGCTCCAGCCTGTTCGCGGCCAACCTGGCGGTGGTGTTCTCGCAGCTGGGCGAGCAGACCCTGCTGGTGGACGCCAACCTGCGCAACCCGCGCCAGCAGGAGATGTTCGGGATCAAGCCGCGCCAGGGCCTGTCCGACCTGCTGGCCGGGCGCGCCGACCTCGACGTGATCTCGCGCGTGCCGGCCTTCGTCGACCTGTCGGTGATGCCGGCCGGGACCCAGCCGCCGAATCCGCAGGAACTGCTGGCGCGCGAAGGCTTCCGCAACCTGAACACCCAGCTCGAGTCGCGCTACGACGTGGTGCTGTACGACCTGCCGCCCTTCGCGGCCGGCGCCGATGCGCTGGCGGTGGCGGGGCGCGCCGGCGGCGTGCTGCTGGTGGCCTGCAAGCACCGCACCCGCATCGCCAACATCAGCCGCATGGCGGAGCAGATGACCGAGGCCGGCGCCGAAGTGATCGGCTCGGTGGTGGTGGAGTTCTGAGATGGCGACCCAGGTGCATGCGAACGCCCCGCTGGACCGGGGCAACCCGCCAGGGGCTCACGGGAGCAACCTGCAAGCCGACCTTCGCGGAGCGCTGCCGGAATGGTGGCCCGTGATCGCCGGCCTGGCGATCCTGTTCGGACCGACCTTCTATAGCCTGTTTACCGGCGCCTGGATCGGCGAGGAGCAGGGACACGGCCCCATCATCTTCTTCCTGGCCATGTGGCTGGTCTGGCGCAAGTGGCCCGAGGTGCTGGCAGCTAGCACGCCGCCCGTATCGAGCTGGCTCGGCTGGCCCTTGCTGGCCTTCGGCCTGGCCATCCACCTGCTGGGGCGTTCGCAGAATATCCTGATGTTCGAGGTCGGCTCGATCCTGGCGGTGCTGGCCGCGGTGCTGCTGCTCAAGCGGGGAGGGTGCGCCTTGCGCATCCTGTGGTTCCCCTTCTTCTTCATGCTGTTCATGGTGCCGCTGCCGAGCGAATTCGTGGCCGCCGTGACCATGCCCATGAAGATGGCCGTGTCCTGGGCCACCGAGCACATCCTGTTCGGCCTCGGTTACCCGATCTCGCGTTCTGGCGTGGTGCTGCAGATCGGCCAATACCAGCTGCTGGTGGCCGACGCCTGCGCCGGCCTGCAGACCCTGCTCACCCTGGAAGCCCTGGGCCTGTTCTACCTGAACCTGATGCGCCATCCCTCGGCCGTGCGCAACATCGGCCTGGCGATCCTGATCGTGCCGATTTCCTTCGCGGCCAACGTGATCCGCGTGATCACGCTGACCCTGATCACCTATTACTTCGGCGATGCCGCCGGCCAGGGCTTCCTGCACGGCTTCGCCGGCATGGTGTTGTTCGTCACGGCCCTGGTGCTGATCCTGGCGGTCGACTCCGGCCTGCAGTGGTGGATCAAGCGCAGGGAAGACGGCAACGGGGGCGGCCGCGGCGAGGGCCCCGGCGCGCCCACCGTCATGAAGGAGGCCACATGAACCGCCGTTTCGCCATCAGCCTGATCCTGGGCGCGGCCATGGCCGGCACCTCGGCCCTGACCGGGGCCCTGACGCCCAAGGCGCGCGCGCCCCAGGCCCACGAGCAGTTCAGCCTGGAGCAGATGATCCCGGCCCGCTTCGGCGACTGGGTGCTGGACCCGACCGTGGTCCCGCTGACCCCCGATCCGGAGCAGCAGAGCGTGCTCGAGAAGATCTACGACCAGACCCTGTCGCGCACCTACATCAACCCCCAGGGCCAGCGCGTGATGCTGTCGATCGCCTATGGCGGCGACCAGAGCGAGTCGCTGCAGCTGCACCTGCCCGAGGTCTGCTACGTGGCCCAGGGCTTCGAGATGCTCAAGGAAGGCGACGCCGTGCTGCCGACCCGCTTCGGCGAAGTGCCGGTCAAGCGCCTGGTGGCGCGCCTGCACGAGCGCAACGAGCCGATCACCTACTGGATCACGATCGGCGACCAGACCACCCGGGCCGGCATCCAGCAGAAGCTGCGCCGCCTGGCCTATGGCCTGTCGGGCAAGATCCCGGACGGCATGCTGGTGCGGGTCTCGACCATCGGCGCCAACGACGCCGCCGCCTATACCGTCCAGGACCGCTTCGTGGGCGACATGCTGGCGGTGCTCGCGCCCCGCGACCGCGCGCGCCTGCTGGGCGCCGGCGCGGGCCAGGCCCCGGCCCAGGCGCAGGCCCCCGCTCCGGCTCCGCCTCCGGCGCGCGGCTGACGACGAAGGAAGGACCGCCACCTTGAACGAGATCCTGCCCTATATTTATTACTCGCTGCCCTGGCTGTTCGTGGTCGGCCTGTCGGTCGCGATCGTGGCCGGCTTCGGGATCGGGATGGTGTGGCCGCGCTTCCTGGTCTACCCCTATCTGTGCGTGTTCTTCTGGGTTAATTCGACCAGTTATGGCAACCTCGCCGTGTTCGCCTCGCGCAGCATCTACAGCCGCGGCTCCGGCCTGCTGTATTTCGGCGTCATCCTCTGGTACGTGCTGGGCGCCTGGTGCTGCGCGCGCGTCTCCGCCACCTTCCAGCGCTATCCGACCCCGGCCTGCAACCTGCGGCCCTGGTTCCTGGGCTGGTTCGTGCTGCTGGCCGGCCACGTGGGCGTGGCGGTGGTGTCCGGCGTCAAGCTGTCCGAGGCCCTGGCGCCTTCCGGCTTTTCCAACATCGTCTGGATGGCGCCCCTGGTCTCGCTGATCCTGCTGTCCTTCCGCACCCGCGAGCAGGTGATCGAGCTGTCGCACTTCATCATGCTGGCGGGCCTGGGCCGCGCCCTGTTCGGGCTGGGGCGCTGGGCGGCTTTCGGCGGCGATCCGAACAACGTCTACGCCAACATGAACGCGATCAAGATCCGGCTGACCTTCTTCGACATCAACGACAGCCTGTTGTGCACGGTGGCCTTCGCCATCGCCGCGGTCCACCTGTTCCAGGTGCACAAGACCGACCGGCCCAAGTTCTGGCGCAACATCGAGTGGATGACCCTGGTGTGCACGGCCCTGTGCGTGGTGCTTTCCTACCGCCGTTCGGCCTGGATCGGCTTCATGCTGGCCTTCGTGGTCGTGATGTTCCGGTTCCCGGTCAAGCGCCGCCTGCACGTGACGATGGCCGCCTTGCCCCTGATGGGTGCGGCCCTGGCCTACGTGGCCGTGCGCCGCCTGACCCAGACCAAGGGGGCGGGGGAGGGGCTGTCCGGCCTGATCTACGACATGCAGTCCAACCGCTTCGGTCCGGAAAGCTACCGGGTGCTGGAGCTCAAGCTGGCCCTGGCCGACTTCCTGTCCCAGCCGCTTACCGGCATCGGTTCCTGGGGCCGCTACAACGGCTACCAGGTCATTCCCTGGCAAAACAATCCGGACGGCGGCCTGTTCCTGCACAGCGGCGTGTTGCACATCGCGCTCAAGAGCGGGCTGCTGGGCACCGTCCTGCTGGTCGGCACCATCGCGGCCTTCGTGCTGTTCGCGCGGCGCGCCTTGCGCAACCTGCCGCCGGAACTGCTCGGGGTGGGTACGGCCGGCGTGGCCGGGATCGCCTTCATGATTCCCGACTTCCTGATCGGCACCCCCTTCCCGCAGGTGCGCACCACCCAGATGCTGGCCTTCTGCCTGGCGCTGCCCTACCTGGCGATGGCGGTGGCCAAGCTCGCGCCCGCGCCGGTGCGCGCCGCGCCCAAGTCCTTCGTGCCGCGACCTCACCTGGTGCCTGCCTGATGAACCTGCGTCTCGCCAGTAACGCCTGGGCCAACCTGCTCGGGGCCGCGATTCCCGCGCTGGTCATGCTGGGCACCGTGCCGCTGGTGGTGCGCGGCCTGGGCGAGGCCAACTACGGGGTGTACTCGCTGGTCACCGCCATCGTCGGCTATTTCGCGGTGATCGACATCAATGTCACGGCCGGCTCGGTCAAGTACATCGCCGAGCACAATGCGCGCCGCGACGACAACAAGATCGCCGAGACCTTCAGCTTCGGCCTGGCGACCTACGCCTGCATCGGCCTGCTGGGCGCCTGCGGCCTGTTCCTGGGCGCGCGCTGGCTGGTCACCGGCGTGTTCTCGGTGCCGCCGAACCTGGTCGAGGAAGCGGTGGCCACCCTGGAGCTGGCCGCCCTCGGCTTCCTGCTGGGCCAGCTGCAGAACTACCTGAACAGCGTGCCGCAATCGCTGATGCGCTACGACATCTCGAGCCGGGTCGAGATGGCCTTCGGCACCCTGGTGCCGCTGGCCACGGTAGGCATCCTGATGCTCGGCTACGGCCTGTTCGAAGTGATCCTGCTGCGCGTCGTGGCCAGCAGCCTGCATTGCACGATCCTGTGGCGCGCCATCCACGGCCTGCTGCCCGGCCTGGCCTGGCGCTGGCCGGGCGCACGCATCCGCGCCGAGCTGCTGGGGTTTTCGGCCTATTCCTTCCTGGCCCGCTTCGCCTCGCTGTCCTACGCCTATGCCGACAAGCTGATCATCGGCGCCCTGGTCGGAGTCACGGGCCTGGCCTATTTCACGGTGGCGGCCACGCTCGCCAACCGCGTGCTGAGCCTGACCTTCCGCTTATCGAGCGTGTTCTTCCCCGCCGCCAGCGCCCTGGCCGCGCGCGGCGAGCTGGCGCGCCTGGACCAGGTCTATGTCAAGGCCACGCGCTACGTGGTCTACCTGAACGCGGCCATCCTGGTGCTGGTGGCGGTGTTCGCCCACCAGATCCTGGGCTACTGGATGAACGAGGACTTCGCCCGCCACGGCGCCGTGGTGCTGGCCGTGATGGCGCTCTCGCAATTCATCGATTCGCTCACCAGCCTGCCGTCCCTGGTCAACGATGGCATGGGCCATCCGCGCGTATCGGGCATGTTCGCGCTGGCGCGCGCCGGCGCCGGCCTGGCCATCGTCTGGGCCGGCGTGGCGGGGTGGGGCATAGCCGGCGCCGCCTGGGGCCACCTGGCCGGCTCGCTGCTGTTCACCACCGCCTTCGTGCTCTACGTGCATGGGCGCACAGTGCCGACGAGCCTGGGACGCCTGCTGGCCCAGGGCTATGCGCCGGGCCTGGCGGGCGTGGCCCTGGTGGCGATCGCCGCCACCGCCGCCGAACAATTGTTCGACAACGGTTTACTCGATTTCGTATTCATTCTCGCGGCCACGGTCATGCTGCTGGCAGCCCACGGCTTCCTGTTCGTGATCGAGCGCGACGACCGCCTGCTGGCCTGGTCGCGCGCCAAGGCCATCGTCAAGGCGCGCTGGCAGCCCGCGGGAAGTTGAGAGTCGTTGAAAGAGGGAGTGGCAATGCGGATCTTGATGGTGTCGGAGGATTTGCCGGGCGAACAAATCGGCGGCTTGGGCAAGCATGTGGTGACGCTGGCCAACCGCATGCTGGCGGACGGCCACGAGGTCGAGATCCTCGGACGCGACGACCGCGGCCGCGACGACTGCGCCGGGCAGATCGGCTTCAAGGGACGCTTCCGTCCCGGCTTCGACCAGGCCCGGCCGGGCTGGAAGGAATTGCAGCTGGGCGTGTTCAACCCGCTCAAACGCCCTTATTTCGCGCGCAAGATCGGGCGCGCCATCAACGAGCATGCGCGCGGTTTCGACGTGGTCCACTACCACGGCCACCTGCCCATGGTCGGCCTGCACGTCGACCCGGACATCAATTACGTCCAGACCCGCCACGACCAGGGCAGCGAATGCCTGACCCATTTGCGCTTCCGCGACGGCGCGGTGTGCGACAACCTGGTGCCGGGCGACTGCTCGGCCTGCATCGCGCGCCAGGCCGGCCCGATGCGCAAGACCGTCACCGCGATCGCCGTCAACGGCTACCGCGAGCAGACCGCGCGCGCCTTCGCCCGCCACAAGACGGTGTTCGTGTCGGACTTCCTGCGCCGCCAGTTCCTGCGCGCCGTGCCTGGCGCCGACCTGTCGCGCTGCCGCGTGATCCACAACTTCGTCGACTACCCGCGCCTGAAGGCGGTGGCCGAGGCCGCGCCGGAACCAGCGCATGGCGACGTGGTGCTGGTGGGACGGGTCGACAAGGGCAAGGGCTTCGCCGAATTCCTGGCCGCCGCCGAAGGACGGCTGCCGCCGCACGCCCGCCTGCACATCGTCGGCGACGGCCCGCAGCGGGCCGAGCTCGAGGCGCGCCATGGGGGAGAGCGGGTGCGCTTCCTCGGTTGGCAGGATTATCCCGCCACCCTGGCCCTGAGCGCGCGCGCCCACCTGTGCGTGGTGCCTTCGCTGTGCGAGGAAGCCTGCAGCACCACGGTGCTGGAAGCGCTGGCCCTGGGCCGCCAGTGCGTGGCCCTGGCGCGCGGCGGTACGCCGGAACTGGCGCAATACCAGCTGTACGAGGGCCAGCTGCAGCTGGCCGATTCCATGGACGAGCTGGTCGGGCGCCTGTGCGCCCAGCTCGCCGAACCACCGCGCCGCGCGGAGCCGGCCCCCTTGTTCGGGGCCGACGCCGGGCGGCTGCTACCGCGACTACTGGAGCTGTATGCCGAACAAACCAACCTTCTCGATCGTTACGTGCACCTGGAACAGCGCCGCCACGCTGGCTGACACCCTGGCCTCGGTCCAGTCCCAGACCTGCCAGGACATCGAGCACATCTTCGTGGACGGCGGCTCGACCGACGGCACCCTGGACATGATCGCCGCCTATCCCGGCAACAAGCGGGTCCTGCGCGACGTCGGCGGCGGCATCAGCCGCGCCATGAACCAGGGCATCGAAGCGGCCCAGGGCGAGTACGTCGCCCACCTGCATTCGGACGACTACTACACCGGCCCCGACGTGCTGGCGACCGTCGCGCGCCGCTTCGACGAGGCGCGCGCGGCCGGCCATCCGGTCGACTGGCTGTACGGTAATATCCAGGTATTAAAGGATGGGCAATTGGTGCCACCCTATGCCATGCCGCCGTTCTCCTACCGGTCCTTCGTTGCCGGCCGGGCCTCGATTCCGCATCCGGCCGTGTTCGTCCGCCGCGCCGCCTTCGAGCGGGTCGGCATGTTCGACGAGAAATTGAAATACGCGATGGACATCGACCTCTGGCTGCGCCTCGGCGCGGTGGCGCGTCCGGCCATGGTCGACCGGCCGCTGACCGTGTTCCGCGATCACGCGGGCAGTGTGTCGTCAAGCAACAAGATCAAGGCGAGGCGGGAAGAGTTTGCGGTGCGCAAGCGTTATATGAAGAAGGCGCCGCTGGCCTTCGGCATCTACTGTCTGAGATACATGAAACGCATGCGCGCGCTGGAAGCCGAAGCGCGCCAGTAGCAAAAACGACAGGATTGCCGTTTCGTCTTTCCAGGCATGACACGGACATTATCAGGCAGTTCAGGACCGTTAAAAGCCTGAAAATATTATTCGGCAAAACTTGAAATTTTTGCGTGGCATTTCTGCGAGGCAAGCAAAAAAACTGTGATTTCATCGGGAAATTTCCCGTGTCCAACAAAAGATTGCGGTACCATTCTTTTCGTTGACTAGGCGCATGACGCGTCCGGCACGGTAGGTCACACACGCGCCCGGTCTGCGGCGCCCCTCAGGAAATCTCAAGTTTTATTCGGAGCTTCAGCATGAAATTTCACCGGAATGGTCTCGTCCGCGCGGCGGCAATGGCATCGCTGTTCGTGTGCATGAGCGCACGCGCCGACTGGGTCGAGTCCACCGATCCCCTGATCGTTAAGCCGAGCCCGGCAATGAACCAGGTGCAGGCGCAGAATCCGCCGGGTTTCACCTGGGCGCGCCACGGCACCGGCCCGGCCACCTACGAACTGGAAATCACCCCGGTCGGCGGCACGCCGACCAAGGTCACCGTCGACCGCAACTGGTACCTGCCGTCCAAGGCCCTGGCGCTGGGCAACTATACCTGGCGCGTGCGCCCGGCCGGTTCGAGCGACTGGTCGTCGCCGCGCACCTTCGCGGTCACCAGCAAGTCGAACCTGTTCGAAGTGCCGGACAACACCACCCTGCGCAACCGCATCCTGTCCAAGGCCCGTCCGCGTTCGCTGCCGGCCTCGTTCACTCCGGCCTCGACCTGGAACACCGCCAAGAAGACCGAGCTGGAAGGTTATACCAGCCGCCTCGGCAATGAAGTCAAGGCCCAGATCACCGCCGTGCCGGCCCTGTCCGATGCGCGTTGGTCGATCACGATCAGCGCACCGTTGACCGCGGCCATGGCGTCGCAGCAGACCGACGTGCGCCAGCGCATCAACGAAGCCAGCCGCCAGCTCGAAGCCGCGGCCATCATGTACCGCCTGAAGGGCGAAGCGGTCTACCTGAACGAAGCGCTGAAACGCGGCGACGAACTGGCTTCGCTCGACCCGAACGGCCCGACCAGCTACGCCAATCAGGACCAGGCCACGCGCCAGATCGCCTGGGGCCTGATCAAGGCGGTCGACATCCTGGCCGGCAACCTGGACGCGGGCCGCAAGACCCGCTGGCTGGCCGCGGTCAAGGCGCGCGCGACCGAGATGTTCAACAACCTGGCGGGCGACAACGGCCGCCTGGACCAGTACCCGTTCGACTCGCACGGCAATACCAGCCTGGTCTTCATGGTGCTGATCTCGACCCTGTCGCTGGGCGATATTCCTGAAGCGCAGAAGTGGTTCGACTTCTCGTTCCGCGCCTACGCCAACAGCCCGTCGCCGTGGAGCGGCGCGGAAGGCGGCTATGCCAACGGCACCGCCTACGCCGAATACGCGGCCGGCTACCTGCTGGCCCTGTGGGATCCGCTGACCCATGCCACCGGCGTGAACTTCTTCGCCAAGCCGTGGACCCTGGGCTTCCTCGACTTCGCGATGGAATTCATCCCGCCGGGCGCACGCACCCACGCCTTCGGCGACGCCTCGGAGACCAAGCCGGACGGCCGCGTGTTCCGCGCCTTCGCATCCCGCATGTGGTCGCCGCGAGCCGCCTGGTACGTCCGCAACCTGGGCGGCATGGAAGATTCGCTGTCGCTGCTGCAGGCCCAGTATCCGCTGCCGGTGAGCAGCACCAAGGTCTACCAGGCGCCGTCGAACTCTGCCCACTACCCGAGCACCGGCTGGGTGGCGATGCACAGCGACCTGGCCTCGACCTCGCGCAGCTCGCTGTTCTTCAAGTCCAGCCCGTACGGCTCGTTCAACCACAGCCACGGCGACCAGAACGGCCTGCTGCTGTCGGTCGCCAACCAGCCCCTGCTGGTCAAGGCCGGCTGGTACGACTGGTACGGTTCGCCGTACTGGACCGACTGGTACCACCAGACCCGTTCGCAGAACGCGATCACCTTCGACGGCGGCAAGGGCCAGCTGGTGAACGGCTACCGCGAGCAGCTGCAGCGCAACGGCAAGATCACCGCGTTCTCGGCCCAGCCGTCCTACGACTACACCGAAGGCGACGCGACTCCGGCCTACGGTGGCCAGCTGACCATGGCGAAGCGCCAGGTCTGGCACCTGCGTAACGCCGGCAATGCGATCCTGGTGCGCGACCGCCTGGCGAGCACCGTGGCCCGCACCTACGAGTGGAACATGCACACCCCGGTCATCATGACGGTGGAAAACAGCCTGAACGTCAAGGTGGCGGCCGGCAACCAGATGGTCTGCGTACGTTCGCTGAACACCTCGGCGACCTTCGCCAAGTGGATCGGTCCGGGCGCCAAGGCCAACGTGGTCGAAGACCATGGCGCCTTTTACCTGAAGAACGACGGCAAGTCGATCGCCGAGTTCCTGGTGCTGCTCGACGTCGGCTGCAAGCGTCCGGAAGTCAAGATCGCCACCTCCGGCTCGACCCGTACGGTGACCGTCGGCGGCCAGTCCGTGACGCTCAACTGAACGCTGGCCTGATGCGCGCCGTGCTAGACTCGGCGCGCACCGGCACCAAGTCCCCCTGCGGCTTCGCGCTGCCGGGGGATTTTTATTTGGTGGCGCCGGTTGAATGATCGTAGGGTGGACGGGGTAGTTCGGGCCAGTGGCCCGAATGACAAACGTCCACGCGGTGACAGTCGGCAGCGAGATGATCGCGCCGGTGACCGGCGCCGATAACATTCACCGCGTGGACGGGGACCGCCCCGACACCGTTACCGGGGGAAGCGCGCAGTCGTGACGACCATGAAACAGGCATTCCTGATCCAGGCGCACAAGGACATGGACCAGCTCAACGCGCTGGTCGCCCAGCTGGCCGACCCCGACTTCCTGGTCTACGTCCACCTCGACCGCAAGTGCGCCCTCGACCCGGCCCGGCTGCACCCGGCCGCGCGCCTCATCCAACAGCGGGTCGAAGTGCGCTGGGGCTCCTTTTCGCAGGTCGAGGCGACCCTGGTGTCGCTGCGCCAGATCCTGGCCGAGGCGCCGGACTTCGACAAGCTGCTCTTCCTCTCGGCCCAGGATTTCCCGCTGCTGCCCAACAGCCTGCTCAAGCGCGAGCTGGAACGGATGCGCGAGCGCGAGCTGATCGAGACCGCGCCGATCGGCCCGGACGGCTGGAAGGTGGCGCACCGCTACCAGTACTTCCACCGCGAAGGCGGCAGCCGGCTCGAGCGCCTCGCCTGCGGCCTGGCCAACCGGACCCTGCGCCTGTTGAAGCGCACGCGGCGCCTGCCGCATGGCCTGGCACCGCATGGCGGCTCGTCCTGGTGGGCGCTGTCGCGGCCCTGCCTGGTGGAAGTGCTGCGCCTGGCGGACAGCCATCCGGAACTGGCGCGCTTCTGCCGCACCGTCCAGTGCCCGGACGAACTGTTCTTCCAGACCCTGGTCATGCATTCCTCCTTCGCCGGCCGGGTGCTGCCGGAGAACTTCCGCTACATCCAGTGGCCGGAGCAGGGCGCGCGCAATCCCAAGATCCTGGACGAAGCCGATTTCGAGCGCATCCGCGCCTCGCGCGCCCACTTTTGCCGCAAGCTCGACAGCCGGGCAAGCGCAGGACTGCTGGCGCGCCTGGTGCCCTGGAAGGAGAGCAGGGCGGCGGCATAGCGCCAAGAGGCGCGTGGTGAGGATTCGCGCATTTTTAGCGGCCGTCCGCATGCTAAGGTGGAGTCATCGAAACATTGCCATTATTGCCATGTTGAACCAGAACGCGCTGTGGACTTTCATCAAGATATCGCTCGTGCTCACTGCCGCCTGCCATTTGTTCCTGGCCAGTTACGGCATCGGCGACAAGCTGGGCGCCTTCCTGTACCGCTTGAGCGCCGGCTAAGGTTCCAAGGACGCACAGGCCGCTTCCCGCTTCATGCCGGGGGGCATGGTGGCCTGGCGCACGGTAGCCCAGCGGCGGGTGCGCCATACTGGCCGCTCCACCGCTAGCGGGATGCTTCCCGACCCTGACCATGGCCAGCGACGACATGCCTTTCCTCATCCTGACGCGCGCAGGTTTCGACGATATCGTCGCGCGCATCGAACAGCCCGGCGCCGTGCTGCTGCTGAACCCCGGTATCGCCTCCGAGACTGAATTGGCGCGCCTGCGCGAAGCCGGCGCCACCATCCACCTGCTGCCCGCCGCCATCGCCGCGGGTCCGGCCCCGGGGCTGGACGGCGTGCTGCACGCTGCCGGCGCCGGCGGGGCCGCATGGATCGAGCATGCCGTCGCCACGCCCGGTCCGGTGGCGCCGGCCGTGGAACCCGAGCGGCTGCCGGAGGAGCAATCGCGCGCGCTGCACCATCGCCTGGTGGGCACGGTCGGCAGCCTGGCGGGTCATGCCTTGCGCCGTCTGGGACGCTTCGGACAGGGGGGCAATCCCATGCTGCTGCCCTACCTGGGCTTCGGCAACGCGAACAAGCTCTGGGTCAAGGGCCGCGTGCTCGATGAGGTCGACTTCCGCGAGCAGACCGGGCAGGACAGCGGCTGGCACAACCTGGTGGCCCTGTACCGCCGCCTCGAGTCCGACCAGGTGTCCGGCGCGCGCGTGGTGGCGCGCTTCCAGGACCAGGTGATGGAGACCCATACCGACCGCGGCGGCTACTTCGCCTTCGAGATCCCGTCTTCGGCGCCGCTCTCGGGCGGCTGGCACGAGGTGGAGCTGGAACTGCCGGACAGCGCCACGCGCGACCGCGGCGTCGTGCGGACCGTCGCCCAGGTGAGCGTGCCCGCCGCCTCGGCGCGTTTCGGCATCATCAGCGACATCGACGACACCGTGCTGTGGACGAATGTCACCAACAAGCTGAACATGGCCCTGATGCTGGCGCGCTCGAACGCCCACACGCGCAAGCCCTTCAAGGGCGTGGCCGCCTTCTACCGCGCGCTCAGCGCCGGCGCCTCGGGCCAGGACGAGAATCCGATGTTCTACGTGTCGAGCAGTCCCTGGCACCTGTTCGGGCCGCTGGTCGACTTCCTGCGCGTGCAGGGCATTCCACTGGGGCCGCTGCTGCTGCGCGAGCTGAACATGAGCCAGGTGCTCACGCTGACCAGCCACGGCAGCCACAAGCTGGACAAGATCGAACAGATCCTGGGGTATTACCCGGACATGCAGTTCGTCCTGATCGGCGACAGCGGCGAGCAGGATCCGGAGATCTACACGGAAGTGGTGCGCCGCCATCCCAAGGCGGTGCGCATGATCTATATCCGCAACGTGAACCCGGACCCGGCGCGCATCGATGCGCTGGACCGCCTGATCGCGGAAGTCAGCGCCACCGGCGCCCAGCTGATCCTGGCGCCGGACAGCGTGTTCGCCGCCTCGCATGCGGCGGCCGAAGGCCTGATCCATGTCGACCGCCTGGCGGATGTGCGCTCCGACAAGCGCGAGGACGACAAGCTGCTGCATTCGTCCACCTGATACCACTTTAAATTTTTCTCGGCCAAGTTCCACCAAATTTATTTAACTGGTTTGATCGGAAGTGACTCTTTTGTAAACGTCGCTGGGGAGTCGACGATCATTTTTGATGGGGCAAGAAATTTGTCATATCGCCTGGGTATGAGTATCGCGCGGTCACACGCGCTAGTCCATTGCTGACGCAGGTACGATCACTCACGTTGCGCAATTGGTAAAAAATCCAGGGCTCCGTTTAATGATCGGTTTCTCGTGGGCGGTCGGCCGAACCTGTGCGTCCGACTCGCCGCTCGACGCGGGCTAGGCAATGCCTGCTGCAGCGCCGCGCAGAAGGACAAAAAAAGACAATATGGCCGAGTGTGCTGCATCGCACAGATGGCGCCATATCCTGAACCGTGCGCGCCCAACGCTGCGCTAGAATCGATTGGCCCCCTTGACCCATCGATAACGGTTTTTATCAGTCACGAGCATCCATGCGCAGCAAGCCCTGTTCCATCGCGTTCATCGTGCGCGATCCCTTGCCACCGGTCCGCGCCGATGTGCTGACCCTGTTTGGCGCGGAGATGCCGCGCTATGGGGTGCATACCGAGCTGGTCGGCCAGTCCGGCAGCGCAAGCCATGGCAACAGCGATGATCCGTGGCGCGCCGGCGGCATGCACCTGGTGGGCAGCCTGAAGAGCCGCTTCGCCAGCGTGCTGTCGCCCGTGTGGGACCTGCTGGGCCTGCTCCGTGCGGGCCGCGGCGCCCGCCCGGACTGCATCCAGGTGCGCGACAAGATCGCTTCCGGCCTGCTCGGCCGCTGCGCCGCCGCCGTCCTGGGCGTGCCCTTCGTGTACTGGATGTCCTTTCCCATCGTCGAAGGCTACGCGGTGCGGCGCGACGAGATCGGCCGGCGCGGCAAGGGCTTGACCTGGCTGGCGCATGCGCTGCGCGCGGCCGCCTCGCGCTTCGTGGTCTACCGCCTGGTGCTGCCCGGGGCCCGCCACATCTTCGTGCAGAGCGAAGCGATGGCCGACTGGCTGGCGGCCAAGGGCTATGCGCGCAGCCGCATGACGGCCGTGCCGATGGGCGTGGACGCCGCGTTGTTCGACCGCAGCAAGGTCGAGCCCGCCGTGGATGCGCGACTGGATGGCCGCCGCGTCGTCATCTACCTGGGCAGGGTGGCCCAGGCCCGCAAGTCTGACTTCCTGCTCGACGTCGTCGAGGCGCTGCGCCAGTCCATGCCCGACGTGCTGCTGGTGATCGCCGGCGACGCGCCTTCCGAGGACGAGATGGCCTGGATGCGCGCCGAGATCGCACGCCGCCGGCTCGAGGAGCACGTGCTGCTGACCGGCTGGCTGCCCCAGCGCAGCGCCCTCGGCTATGCGCTGCGGGCCGAGGTCGGCCTGTCGCCGATCCCGCGCGGGGACTTGTACGACGTGTCTTCGCCGACCAAGCTGGTGGAATACCTGGCGCTCGGCATTCCCAGCGTCGCCAACGACATTCCCGACCAGGCCCTGGTGGTGGCGCAGAGCGGGGCGGGCCTGTGCGTGCCGATGGAGGCCGCCGCTTTCGCCGGCGCCACCCGGCGCCTGCTGGAGGACCGCGCCCTTGCCGCCGAGTTCGCGCTACGTGGCCCAGCGTACGTAAGAGGCCACCGGACCTATGCTATTCTGGGTCGGATAGTTGCTGAAACGTACACAAAAATCCTGCCCGACCGGACGTGACCCGATGTGGACCTACTCGCTGAAATGCTCGCTGCGCTCGCTGGTCCGTGAACTGGCGCGCAACCTGTGGGGCAGGATCCTGATCTATCCGGTGCTGGCCCGCAACGAGCGCTCGGCCGCCAGCCTGAACGGCTACATCGCGCGCCGCGCCCGCGCCCTGCGCGTGCCGGTGCCGCCCGACGGCACCCGGCTGGTGTTCGCCAGCCCCGGCGCCAGGCTGCTCGCCAAGGCCGAGGTCAAGCAGCATCCCGGGCGCTTCGTCCGCCCGCGCAAGCTTGGCACCCTGATCCGCAACACCATCAAGACCAGCGGCACCTCGGGCTCGCCCCTGACCCTGGTGCAGACCCTGGGCACGGTGATCCGCGAGGAAGGCTTCGTCTACCGCCAGCTGCGCTGGATCGGCTTCCGCCACGGCCAGCGGCGCGCCTGGATCCGCGGCGACATCGTCTGCGACGACCAGCCGAAGGATGGCCGCTACTGGTGCCGCGACTGGGTCGGCAACATGCTCATGATGTCCTCCTACCACCTGTCGAACGCCACCATCGGCGCCTATATCGACGCGCTGGAACGCTTCGATCCCGTCGTCATCCATGCCTATCCGTCCTCCATCGCCGCGCTCGCCAACTGGCTCAACGCCGCCGGCCGCACCTATCAGGGCAAGGCGCTGCGCGGGGTGATGACCTCGTCGGAGACCCTGGAGCCGGACGTGCGCGAGGCCGTCATGAAGGCCTTTGGCGTGATCGTGTTCGACTGGTACGGCCAAGCCGAGCGGGTGTCGGCCATCGGCACCTGCGAGCAGGGGCGCTACCACCTGCTGACCGATTACGCGGGCGTCGAGCTGCTCGACAAGGGCGAGGGCAGGGCCGAAGTGGTGGGCACCACCCTGAACAATGCGGCGATGCCGCTGGTGCGCTACTGCACCGGCGACACCGTCGTCCCGGACGGCGAAGCCTGTCCCTGCGGCCGGGTGTTCCCGACGCTCAAGGCGATCGTCGGCCGCCAGGAAAAAATACTGACCTTGCCGGACGGGCGCATCGTGGCGCGCCTGGACCGCATCTTCCAGGGCCACGACCGCAGCCTGGTCGAAGGCCAGGTGCTGTACCACGGCGACGGCCGCTTCACCCTGCGCGTGGTGACCACCGAGGGCTTCACGGCCGCCGACGAAGCGGCGCTGAAGGACAAGTTCCTGCTGCGCGTGCCCGGCGTGCCGGTCGAGGTCGCCCGGGTGCCGGCGATTCCGCGCGGCCCGAACGGCAAATTCGAATTTATTGCCGTGGAATTCTGAATCGTGCGCTTCCTCAAGAAAACATTGTTGTACTATTTAAAACAGTTTCTTATGTGCAGGTTTCTGACCAAAGGGCAGGCGGCATGAAGCAGACATCGCATCCGGCGGTGCCGGCGGCGGTAGTAGACACTGCGCCGCGGGTGCTGATGCTGGGCACGGCGCCCGGCGGGCGCGGCGGTGTCGCGACCGTGGTTTCGCTGCTGCGCCAGGACGGCCTGTTCGAGCGCGAAGGGGTGCGCTACGTCCCGACCCATACCGAGGGCAGCCGCATCGACAAGGCGCGCGCCGCCCTTGGCGGCCTGGTGGGCACCCTGGCCTGCCTGTGGCGCCGTCCCCGACTGGTGCATGCCCATGCGGCCTCGAACGCCAGCTTCGTGCGCAAGTCGCTGTTGCTGGCGCTGGCGCGGGCGCGCGGCTGCAAGACCGTGTTCCACCTGCACGGCGCCTGTTTCGACAGTTTCAATGAACATGCCAGCGCCCCGATGCGTCGCTGGATCCGCCATACCCTGGAGGCGAGCTCGGTCGTGATCGCGCTGTCCGAGCGCTGGGCCGGTTTCCTGCGCGGGATCGCGCCGCGCGCCCGCATCGTGGTGATCCCGAACTCGGTGCCCCTGCCGGCGCTCGGCATCGAAGAGGAACAGCCCGGGCGCATCCTGTTCCTGGGCCAGATCGAGCAGCGCAAGGGCATCCATGAACTGGTGGAAGCGCTGGCGCGCATCGCACCGCGCTTTCCACAGGCCGTGCTGGCGATCGGCGGGCAGGGCGAGCTGGAACAGGTGCGGCGCCGCGCCGCCGAACTCGGCATCGCCGACCGCATCGAGCCGCTGGGCTGGGTCGACGCCCGCCGCAAGGCCCAGGAACTGGCGCGCGCATCGGTGTTCTGCCTGCCTTCGCACGCCGAAGGCTTGCCGATGGCGATGCTCGAAGCCATGGCCGCCGCCAAGCCCATCGTGGTGACCCCGGTGGGCGGCATTCCGGACGCGGTGCGCGACGGCGACAACGGACTGATGGTGGCCCCGGGCGACGTGGAGGCGCTGGCCGCCGCCCTCGCCAGGCTGCTGGGCGACGCGCAGGAGCGGCGCCGCCTGGGCGCGCGTGCCCGCGCCACGATAGAACAAGAATACGAGTCCGGCGTCGTGATCGGGCGCATCTCGGCGGTTTATCGACAACTTGGCACGGCGGGGGGGCAATGAACGCAACAGTTCGCATGGTATGGCTGGTCAACCGGCTGCGTTGCATGTCGGTGGCCGAGCTCGGCTACCGGGTCAGGCAGGCGGCGGCGATCCGGATGGGACGGCGCCTGAGCGGCCGCCAGGCGCCGCCCGCGCCGCCGCCCCTGCCGCGCGCGCTGACCCTGGCCGCCGACGGCGTCCCCGCGCTCGACCCGCAGGAGATCGACGCCCTGCTGCTGGACGCCGACCGCATCTGCGCCGGCCATGTGGTGCTGTTCGCCGAACGCCGCTTCGACGTCGGCGTTCCCACTGCCTGGAACCGCGATCCCGAGACCGGCGTCACCGGCCCCGCCATCTATGCCGGCGACATCGCCATCACCAACCGCGAACTGGTGGGCGACATCAAGCACGTGTGGGAGCTGAACCGCCACCTGCACCTGGTGCGCCTGGCCCAGGCCTGGTCGCTCACGCGCGACCTGCGCTGGCTGCACGCGCTGGAGCAGCAGCTGCGCAGCTGGCTCGACCAGTGCCCGCCGCTGACCGGCCCCAACTGGACCAGCTCGCTCGAACTGGGCATCCGCCTGATCAACTGGAGCCTGGTGTGGCAGCTGGTGGGCGGCGAATCCGGCACCCTGTTCGCGGGCGAGGCCGGCCAGAAGCTGCGCGCCGACTGGCTGGGCAGCATCCACGCCCATTGCCGCACCATCGCGCGCCATCTGTCGCGCCATTCCTCGGCCAACAACCACCTGATCGGCGAACTGGCCGGCCTTTACGTCGGCGCCACCACCTGGCCGTGCTGGAAGGAGTCGGGCGAGTGGGCGGAGCAGGCGCGCCGCGAGCTCGAGCACGAGGCCGTGGCCCAGTTCTCGCGCGACGGCGTCAACCGCGAGCAAGCCTTCGCCTACCACATCTTCTCCAGCGAATTCCTGTTCGTGGCCGGCCTGCTGGGGCAGGCCGCGTCCAGCGCGAACCGCCCCGCGTTCTCGCGCGGCTACTGGGCCGCGCTGCAGCGCGCGCTGCGCTTCCTGCGCTCGGTGCGCGACGTCGGCGGCCACGTGCCCATGGTCGGCGACGCCGACGACGGCTGCGTGTTCCGCCTCGATGCTTCCGGCCTGGACCGCGCCGGCCAGCTGCTGGCCCTGGGCGACACCGTGTTCGGCGGCCAGGCCGACCAGCACCCCGGCGTGCGCTGGCTGCTGCACGCCTTGCCGGGCGGGCGCCCGGATTGCGATCCGCATGAAACCAGTTCGGGCAACAACAGCGGCTGGGCCTTCCCGGACGGCGGCTATCTCCTGTTCGGCAACCACTTCGGCGAAGAGCGCGAGATCAAGGGCATGCTCGACTGCGGCCCGCTGGGCTACCTCGGCATCGCCGCCCACGGCCATGCCGACGCCCTGGCGCTGACCCTGTCGGTGGCGGGCGAGGAATGCCTGGTCGATCCGGGCACCTATTCCTACTGGCAGGAGCAGAAGTGGCGCGACTACTTCCGCGGCACTTCCGCGCACAACACGGTGCGCATCGACGGCCAGGACCAGTCAGTCAGCGGCGGGCGCTTCATGTGGCTGAAAAAAGCCCGCGCCAGCATCGAACGCATGCCCAGCTCGCCCCACGAATTCGAGTTCCGCGGCTCGCACGACGGCTACCAGCGCCTGTCCGACCCGGTGCGCCACGTGCGCAGCGTGCGTTTCGACGGCGCCAGCAATACCCTGGTGGTGCGCGACGAGGTTTCGGCCCGCAAGCCGCACAAGGTGGAGCTGTTCTGGCATTTCGCCCCGGAACTCGACGTGCGCCTGTCCAGCCATGGGCTGTCGGTGCGCGGCAAGCGCTTCGTGCTGCAGATGCAGGCCAGCGGCGCCGACCTGCAGCTGGAGCTGGTGCGCGGGGCCGAAAATCCGCCGCTCGGCTGGTATTCGCGCACCTACGAAAGCCGGCAGCCGTGCGAAGTATTGCGTGTCACGACCGTATCGTCCGCCATTCCGGTCGAATGCAGGTTTACAATAACGTTTTTTTAATAACAAATATTTATCATAGGGAAAGTCCTCATGCAGATTTACCTCGTCGCCGGTGCCCGTCCGAACTTCATGAAAATCGCGCCGATCGTGCGTGCCCTGCAGGCGCAGGATGCACTGTCGTTCAAGATCATTCACACCGGACAGCACTACGACCGCGAGATGAACGACGTCTTCTTCGAAGAACTCGGCATCCCGCAACCCGATGTCTTCATGGCCGCCGGCGGCGGCAGCCATGCCCAGCAGACCGCCAAGATCATGGTCGCCTTCGAGGAACTGTGCGTGGCCGAGCGCCCGGCCGCCGTGCTGGTGGTCGGCGACGTCAACTCGACCCTGGCCTGCTCGATCGTGGCCAAGAAGCTGAACATCCCGGTGGCCCACGTCGAGGCCGGCCTGCGCAGCGGCGACATGACCATGCCGGAGGAAATCAACCGCCTGGTCACCGACAGCATCTCGGACTGGTTCTTCGTGACCGAGCCGGCCGCCCTCGAGCACCTGCGCCGCGAAGGCAAGGCGGACTCCGCCGTGCACTACGTGGGCCACGTCATGGTCGACAACGTCCTGTACCAGGCCGAGAAGCTGAGCTCGGCCGATACCTCGGCCTTCGAGACCAGCGCGTTCAAGGCCGCCCAGCAGGCCGCCGGCGGCCGCTATGGCGTGGTGACCATGCACCGTCCGAGCAACGTCGACGAGCCCGAGACCTTCGCCCGCATCGCCGGCGCGCTCAAGGAGATCGCTGCCGAGCTGCCGCTGATCTTCCCGGTGCACCCGCGCACCCGCGCCAACATCGAGAAATTCGGCATCGACCTGGGCCCGAACGTGACCCTGGCCGGCCCGCAGGCCTACATGGCCTTCCTCAACCTGTGGAAGGACGCGGCCGTGGTGCTGACCGACAGCGGCGGCCTGCAGGAAGAAACCACCGCGCTGGGCGTGCCCTGCGTGACCATCCGCGAAAACACCGAACGCCCGGTGACGGTCGACGAAGGCTCCAACGTGCTGGCCGGCACCGATCCAGTCGCCATCGTGCGCGAAGCCCGCAAGGTGCTGCGCGGCGAAGGCAAGCAGGGCCGCCGCCCGCACCTGTGGGACGGCAAGGCGGCCGAGCGCATTGTCGCCATCTTGGCAAAGGAACTTGCATGAATGAACGGGTCGCGGCCAAAGGCGCCGCACAAGAACGCATCACGCTGATGGGCTGCGAAGTCGACAACCTGTCGATGGAAGAAACGCTGGGACGGATCGAAGGTTTCATCGGGTCCGGCCAGCCGCACCAGCACGTGGTGGTGAATGTCGACAAGCTGGTCAAGGCCAGCCGCGACCCGGAACTGCGCCGCATCATCAATGAATGCGCGCTCATCAATGCGGACGGCATGCCGGTGGTGTGGGCCTCGCGCCTGCTCGGCAAGCCGCTCAAGGAACGGGTCGCGGGCGTCGACCTGTTCGAAGCGCTCATGCGGCGCGCCGGCGAGAAAGGCTGGCGCGTGTTCCTGCTGGGCGCGAAGGAAGACGTGGTCGGCAAGGTGGCCGAGACCTACCAGCGCAAGTATCCGCGCCTGGTCCTGGCCGGCTGGCGCAACGGCTACTGGAAGGGCGAGCACGAGGAAGCCGAGGTCGCGCGCCAGATCCGCGACAGCCGCGCCGACCTGCTGTTCGTGGCGATTTCCTCGCCCAAGAAAGAGCAGTTCCTCGGCAAGTACCAGGCCGAGATGAAGATCCCCTTCGCCATGGGCGTGGGGGGCACCTTCGACGTGGCGATCGGCAAGGTGAAGCGGGCGCCGGTCTGGATGCAGAAGTCCGGACTGGAATGGTTCTACCGCTTCCTGCAGGAGCCGCGCCGCATGTTCCGCCGCTACTTCATCGACGACATGGCCTTCGTCTGGCTGTTCATCAAGGAAGCGGCCAGGGGCAGGTAAGGGCCGGCAGGACGAGCAGGCGACAGGATGACCCAACAGGGATGAGGCGGCCACGGAAAGCCGCCTGACAGCACGACGGCGGCCGCAGAAGCCGCCCTGACACAAGACCATGGGCCGGCGCGCGCCGCCAGACGAGGCGCCTCCGCCAGCCATTGCCCCACCCGGGACCCGCCGGACGCGGACCCGGTCCATTACATACACAGAGAGCGAAAGACATGAAGATTCTGGTTACTGGCGGTGTGGGCTACATCGGCTCGCATACCGTCGTCGAGCTGCAGAATGCCGGGCACGAGGTGGTCGTGGTCGACAACCTGTCCAACGCCCAGGCCTCGGTGCAGGAGCGCGTGCAGCGCATCACCGGCAAGCCCTTCGCGCTGGTCGAGGCCGACATCCGCGACCGCGCCGCGATGGAAGCGGCCTTCGCCGCACACAAGGTCGAGGCCGTGATTCACTTCGCCGGCCTGAAGGCGGTCGGCGAATCGGTGGCCCAGCCGCTGCGCTACTACGACAACAACGTCTCGGGCAGCGTGGTGCTGTTCGAGACCATGGCCAAGTTCGGCGTCAAGAAGCTGGTGTTCTCCTCGTCGGCCACGGTGTACGGCGACCCGGCCTCGGTGCCGATCCGCGAGGACTTCCCGCTGTCGGCCACCAATCCCTACGGCCGCAGCAAGCTGATGATCGAAGACATCCTGCGCGACCTGTCCAAGGCCGAGCCCGACTGGCGCATCGCGCTGCTGCGCTACTTCAACCCGGTGGGCGCCCACGAGAGCGGCCTGATCGGCGAGGAGCCGTCCGGCATCCCGAACAATCTGGTGCCCTATATCGCACAGGTCGCCAACGGCCAGCGCGACAAGCTCTCGGTCTTCGGCGGCGACTACGACACCCCGGACGGCACCGGCCTGCGCGACTACATCCACGTGGTCGATCTGGCGATCGGCCACGTCAAGACCCTGGACCGCCTGGACAAGGGGCCGGGCATCCTGACCTACAACCTCGGCACCGGGCGCGGCAACAGTGTGCTGGAAATGGTGAAAGCCTTCGAGGCGGCCTGCGGGCGCCCGATTCCCTACCAGATCGTCGACCGCCGCCCCGGCGACGTGGCCAAATGCTATGCCGATCCGACCCACGCCCGCGAAGAACTGGGCTGGGCCGCCGAACGTGATGTCGCTCAAATGTGCGCCGACGTATGGCGCTATCAAACCACAGCTAAATAAACCAAGGACGGTCTAATGAAAGCCATGATTCTCGCTGCAGGCAAGGGCACGCGTGTTCGCCCGCTGACCTATGACCTGCCCAAACCAATGATTCCCCTGCTGGGCAAACCCGTGATGGCCTACCTGGTCGAGCACCTCAAGAAGCACGGCGTGACCGAAATCATGGTCAACGTCAGCTGGCTGCACGACAAGATCGAAGAATTCTTCGGCGAAGGCGAGCAGTTCGGGGTGCAGATCGGCTACTCCTTCGAGGGCTATACCAAGGACGACGGCGAAGTCGTGCCGGAACCGATCGGCTCGGCCGGCGGCATGAAGAAGATCCAGGAATTCGGCGGCTTCTTCGACGACACCACCATCGTGCTGTGCGGCGACGCCCTGATCGACCTCGACCTCAAGGCGGCCCTGCTCGAGCACCGCCGCAAGGGCGCCATGGCCACCGTCATCACCAAGGAAGTGCCCTGGGACAAGGTCTCGTCCTATGGCGTGGTGGTCACCGACGAACAGGGCCGCATCATCGAGTTCCAGGAAAAGCCCAGCCAGGACATCGCCAAGTCGAACTTCATCTCGACCGGCATCTACATCTTCGAGCCGGAAGTGATCGACCTGATCCCCTCGGGCGTCGAGTTCGACATCGGCTCCCAGCTGTTCCCGCTGCTGGCCGAGCGCGGCCTGCCGTTCTACGCCCAGGGCCGCCCCTTCAACTGGCTCGACATCGGCACCATGAGCGACTACTGGGAAGTGCTGCAGACCGTCCTGACCGGTGAAGTCAACCACATGGACGTGCCGGGCATCCAGATCAAGCCGGGCGTGTGGGTGGGCCTGAACACCAGCATCGACTGGGAGGGCACGACCATCGAAGGGCCGGTCTACATCGGCTCGGGCGTCAAGGTCGAGGCCGGCGCGCGCATCGTCGGGCCGACCTGGATCGGGCACGGCAGCCACATCTGCGAGGGGGCCGATATCGTGCGCAGTGTATTGTTTGAATACACACGGGTGTTGCACGATGTAACATTGCATGAAATGATAGTTTTTAAGGATTACAGTGTCGACCGCAAGGGCGAAATGAAGCACGCGTCCGAGTACTCCTCCGAGGAGTGGCTCAACGCGCGCGATCGCCGCCGCTCGCGGCGCAAGGAATTCGCCAGTCAAAACAACGAGCTAGAGAAAGTAAGCGCATGAAAATTTACCCAGTCATCCTCTCCGGCGGCGCCGGCACCCGCCTGTGGCCGCTGTCGCGCGCCGTGCTGCCCAAGCAGCTGCTGCCGCTGGTGGCCGACAAGACCATGCTGCAGGAAACCGCACTGCGCGTGGCCAACTGGCCGGGAGTGATGGCGCCTTTGGTGGTCTGCGGCAATGACCACCGCTTCATGGTGGCCGAGCAGCTGCGCGAGATCGGCATCACGCCGCTCAGCATCCTGCTCGAGCCGGTCGGCCGCAACACCGCCCCGGCGGTGGCCGCGGCCGCCCACCACCTCAAGGCGATCGACCCGGAAGCCATCATGCTGGTGCTGCCGGCCGATCACGTGATCGAAAACAACGCCGCCTTCCGCGAGGCCGTCGAGCGCGCCATCACCCTGGTGGGGCAGGGCGCACTGGCCACCTTCGGCATCGTGCCGAAGACCCCTGAAACCGGCTACGGCTACATTCGCCGGGGCGAGCAGGTCGCCAACTGCGGCGAGTGCTTCAAGGTGGCGCGCTTCGTCGAGAAGCCCGACCTCGAAACGGCCCAGGGCTTCCTGGCCGAAGGCGGCTACTACTGGAACAGCGGCATGTTCATGTTCCAGGCCGACCGCTTCCTGAGCGAACTGCAGCAGCACGCGCCCGGCATCGCGGCGAGTGCCGAACAGGCCATGAAATCGGCCTACCGCGACCTCGATTTCTGCCGCCTTGACGAGACCAGTTTCTCGGCTTGTCCGTCGGACTCGATCGACTATGCGGTGATGGAACATACCCGCGACGCCGCCGTGGTGCCGGCCGACATCGGCTGGAACGACGTCGGCTCGTGGTCGGCGCTGTGGGAAGTCCAGCCCAAGGACGAGCAGGGCAATGCCCAGCGCGGCGACGTCTACCTGGACGGCGTCAAGAATTCGCTGGTGCGCGCCGAAAGCCGCATCGTGGCCGTGGTCGGCGTCGAAGACCTGGTCGTGGTCGAGACCCAGGACGCGGTGCTGGTCGCGCACAAGGACCAGGTCCAGCGCGTCAAGCAGGTGGTCGACCACCTCAAGAGCAAGGCGCGCACCGAGCACCTGCACCACACCCGCGTGTACCGCCCCTGGGGCCATTACGAAGGCATCGATGCGGGCGACCGTTTCCAGGTCAAGCGCATCACGGTCAAGCCGGGCGAGAAGCTGTCGCTGCAGATGCACCACCACCGCGCCGAGCATTGGGTCGTGGTGTCGGGCACCGCGCGCGTCACCTGCGGCGACACGGTCAGCCTGCTGTCGGAAAACGAGTCGACCTATATTCCGATCGGCATGAACCACCGCCTGGAAAATCCGGGCAAGCTGCCCCTGCACATCATCGAAGTGCAATCCGGCAGCTACCTCGGCGAGGACGACATCGTCCGCTTCGAGGACATCTACAAGCGTTCCTGATCCGCCGGGGACCAGGAAGCAGGCACGGCGCTCCGTCCGCGGAGCGCCGTGCCTGCTTGCGTCCTTGCCCAAACGAACCGTGCGGACGGCCGTCCGACCGTGGCATACAATGAACCGACGAGAAACCGAGCGAGGTTCATCATGAAGAAGATCGTTGCTGCGGGCGCGCTGGCCGCGGCCTTGGCGGCCTGGACATCTCCGGCGCTGGCGCAGACATCAAGCCCCTCCCTGTTGGATCCCGTCCTGCACGGCCAGCTCGAACGCTGGCTCGGCGCAGGTCCCCTCTACCTGGAAAACATCTACACACGGCAGACCGGCCACTTCGCGGTCGACTTCCACGCGGCCGCCGACGGCAAGGGCGACACCTTCACCCTGATGCGCGTGAGCGACGAGGAAGGCGGCAGCTGGCTGGTGGGCGGCTACAACCCGCAAAGCTGGTCCTCGACCGACGGTTGGCATGTGGCGGCGCGCGACTGGCAGCGCACGGCCTTCCTGTTCAACTACACCGATCCGGCCGTCCTGCGCCCGGTCCCTACCAGCTATATCCTGCCCAGCCAGGGCTCGCTGCTGACCTACAACTGGCCCGACCACGGACCGACCTTCGGCCAGGGGCCCGACCTGTTCGTCAACAACGCGCTCGACACGGCCCTGGCCTGGCAGCTCACCTATGGCGATCCGGCCTTCCAGGGCCGCAGCTTCATCGACGGCAGCGTCGACGGCCAGTTCATGCGCATCGACGCGCTCGAAGTCTATTCGGTCGCCCTGATTCCCGAGCCGCAAACCTGGGCCATGCTGGTCGGTGGACTGGGCGTGGTGGGCTGGGCGGCGCGGCGGCGCTCGCGCGCCAAAGCCTGACGCCGACGCGTAACAGGGCCTGCGGCCGGGCTATGGCATGATGAGGGGGAACCCGCTCGCCTCCGTCGTGGAGGCGAGGTTTTCCCTTGCCAGAGCCCGACCCATCCATGACCCTGCATCCTCGCTTTCCCTTGCGTGTCCGTGTCCTCTGTTTCCTGATCTTCCTGTGCGCCACCGGCGCCTTGTCCATCCCCGAGGCCGCCGCGGCCCTGCGTCCGGAGCAGTTGGCCATCGTGATCAACGACGCCGAGCCGAACAGCGTGGCCGTCGGCGAGTACTACCGCAAGCGCCGCAACATCCCTGCCGCCAATGTCGTGCATGTGAACATTCCCGGCAAGCCGCAGCGCATCGGCATTGAACGCTTCCGCCTTCTGAAGGAAGAGATCGACGCCAAGCTCAAGCCCGGCGTGCAGGCGGTGCTGATGGTCTGGACCGCCCCCTATGCGGTGGACTGCAATTCGCTGACCGGCGCCTACACCCTGGGCTTCGACGCCTCCCAGTGCAGCAAGACCTGCGCCGCCGGCAATCCCAGCCCCTATTTCAATGCGAAATCGAATGCGCCCCTGGGCGAGCACGCCATGCGCCTGTCGATGCTGCTGCCGACCGAATCGGTCAAGGAGGCCAAGGCCCTGATCGACCGCGGCGTGGCGGCCGGTTTCCGCACCGTGCCGGCCACGGCCTACTACCTGGCGACCTCGGAAAAGGCGCGCAACACGCGCGCCGGGTTCTTCCCGCCGCAGGGCAGGGTGGCGGCGCGCCGCCTGACCACCAGGATCATGCAGGCCGACGTGCTGGAAGGCGCCCAGGACGTCCTGATCTACCAGACCGGCATGGCCCACGTGCAAAAGCTCGAGACATTGCACTTCGTGCCGGGCGCGCTGGCCGACCACCTGACCTCGCTCGGCGGCGACCTGCTCGGCACTGCCCAGATGAGCAGCCTGCGCTGGCTGGAGGCGGGCGCCACCGCCAGCTACGGCACCGTGAGCGAGCCTTGCAACCACTGGCAGAAATTCCCCAATCCCTCGGTGTTGCTGCGCCGTTACCTGTCGGGCGACACGGCCATCGAAGCCTACTGGAAGAGCGTGGCCTGGCCGGCCCAGGGCCTGTTCATCGGCGAACCCCTGGCCGCGCCTTACCGCGGCCGGCGCTGAACCTTTCCCCACAATGCGCGCTGGACGCGGGCCGCGCTTGGCGGTATAAAGTTGCATTTTGTCCATACTTGATACGAAACCGGGGGATCACTTGAAACGTACGACTGGGTTGAGATTGCGGGCCGCAGCACTGTGCATGCCCATGCTGGGCTGGTCGGCAGCACAGGCTGCCGACGTCCTGATCACCGCCGACCGCCTGCTGGACGTGCGGGCGGGGCGCATGGTCCAGCACCCCGAGATCCTGGTGCGCGATGGCCGCATCGTCAGCATCAAGCGCGATGCGGGCATACCGGCTGCGGGCGCACAGGCTCCCGGCGACGGCGTCACCCGCATCAGCCTGCCGGGCATGACCCTGGTTCCCGGCCTGATCGACATGCACGTCCACCTCGATTCGGACCCGACCTACGGCGGCTACAGCTATCTCGAATATAACGACCGTTTCTGGTCGGCGCTCAGCGTCGTCCACGCGGGCAAGACCCTGGACGCCGGCTTCACGACCGTGCGCAACGTCGGCGCCTCGGACTGGAACGACGTCGGGCTGGGCCAGGCCATCGGCGCGGGCAAGGTGCGCGGGCCGCGCATCGTTCCCGCCGGCTGGTCCTTCGGTCCAACCGGCAGCCACTGCGACAGCACGTATTTCCCGCCCTCGATGGAAGAGAAGGGCCCGTACAACGCCGACGGCCCGGACGAAGTCCGCAAGTCGGTGCGCGCGCTGCGCAAGTACGGCGCCCAGGTCATCAAGGTCTGCGCCACCGGCGGTGTATTCTCGCGCAATACCGAGCCGGGCCAGCAGCAGATGAACCTGGCCGAGCTGCGCGCCGCCGTCGAGGAAGCCGGCCAGTGGGGCCTGAAGGTGGCCGCCCACGCGCACGGCGCGGCCGGCATCAAGGACGCGATTCGCGCCGGCGTGACGACCATCGAGCACGCCAGCCTGATCGACGACGAAGGCATCGCGCTGGCGAAGAAGCATGGCGCCTGGCTGTCGATGGACATCTACAACGGCGACTACACGGCGGCCGAGGGCAAGAAGAACGGCGTCCTGGAAGACAACCTGAGGAAGGACCGCGAGGTCACCGAGGTGCAGCGCCAGAACTTCAAGCGCGCGCATGCGGCCGGCGTCAAGATGGTCTACGGCACCGACGCCGGCGTGCATCCGCATGGCGGCAACGGCAAGCAGTTCGCGGTGATGGTCAAGTACGGCATGACGCCGCTGCAGGCGATCCAGGCCGCCACCCTCAACGCCTCCGAGGCGCTGGGCAGCAAGGACGTGGGCGTGCTCGAGGCGGGGCGCTACGCCGACATGGTGGCGGTGCAGGGCGACCCGACCGTGGACGTGCGCCTGCTGGAAGCGCCGGCCGTGGTGATCCAGGGCGGCGCCGTGGTCAAGCGCAGCGCTCCTTGAACGAAAGGGGGGCATCGTGCGCCAGTCCATCGTCCACATCGCCCTCGTGGTGCGCGACTACGATGAAGCCATCGCTTTCTACGTCGGCAAGCTCGGTTTCGAGCTGATCGAGGACACCTACCAGCCAGCGCAGGACAAGCGCTGGGTGGTCGTCGCGCCGCCTGGAGGCGCGGGCACGACCCTGCTCCTGGCCAAGGCATCCAGGCCTGAACAGCAGCCTTTCGTCGGCAACCAGGCGGGCGGGCGCGTTTTCCTGTTCCTGAACACGGACGATTTCTGGCGTGACTACGAGCGTATGCGCGCCCAGGGTATCGTGTTCGTGCGCGAGGCGAAGGAAGAGGACTACGGCACGGTGGCGGTGTTCGAGGATGTGTACGGCAACTTGTGGGACTTGCTGCAGCTGCGCCCCGGCCATCCGGTCGCGGCGCGCATGGCGCTGCAGCTTGCAGAGTGAGTGGTCGACCGGGCCGGTTCAGGCCAGGCCGTACTGCTTGAAGATCCTGCGCTGGGTGCCGTCCGCCACCAGGTCCGCCATCGCCGCGCGGTAGCGCCGGGCCTCGGCCTCGCCGATATCCAGGGAGCCCGCCAGCCAGGCCTGGGTCGAGCGCACCGTCTCGCTGAGGCGGAAGCGTTTTTCTTCGCCCCGCGTGAACAGCGAGCTATGGATCATGGCGCGCTCGCCGAAAACGGCATCGGCCATGCCCGCCACCAGGTAGCGGTGGATGTCGTCGATCGACGAGGCCTCGACCAGGCGCCGGAAACCCAGTTCGCCCAGGATGGCGGACTGGGAGGCTCCACGCAGCAAGGCGATCCGCTTTCCCGTCATGTCCTGGGGGCGCCGCACATCGAAGCCGCTGCCCTGCGGCGCCATGAAGATATAGTTTTCCTTGTAGAGCGGCGCCAGCCAGCGGAATTGGGCTTCCCGCTCGTCCTGCCGGGTCAGGGGGAAGATGGCGGTCCGCGGCATCGTGGCCGCCAGGTGCAGCGCGCGCTTCCATGGCATGAACCCGACCTCGGGCGCCACACCCACGCGGCGGCAGAGAACGTCCACGAGTTCGCGCAAGGCGCCCGCTTGCTCGCCCCCGGGCTCCATGACCAGGGGCGGCAGGTGCGAGGTCACGATGCGCAAAGGCGCCGTGCCCTCGGCTTCCCCGCCGGCATGGGCAAGGCTGCTCCCGACCGCGCCCAACGCCAATGCCAGCACATTCCGTCTATCCATTAGCCACTCCTGTCTGGTTCAGCCTCTCATCGTAACGCAGCCGGCGGCCAAACAAGAAGACGGCTGTGGTGCAGCCCGTAATCTTTCTCACGAAAATCACCAATTAGTCCAAACGGACTAAGCCATGGTCATCATGTTGTCAATTTGCGCATTTAATATGCATTTTGTTAATTTTCTCAGCAGTGTGTACATCCGCGTCCCCACCACAGGAACTCCCATGACGACTCTCGCAGCTCTTCCAATCCCGCGCCGCACCTTGCTGGCCACCCTGCTGGCCGGTTTTGCCGCTTCCGCCTTCGCCGCGCCCGGCGGCAACGTCGTGATCAGCCAGGTCTACGGCGGCGGCGGCAACAACGGCGCCACCTGGAACCGCGACTACATCGAGCTGTTCAACCGCAGCGGCGCGCCGGTCAGCCTGGCCAACATGAGCGTGCAGTACCAGTCGGCCGCCGGCACCACCTGGCAGGCGATCGCGCTGCCGAACGTGAGCTTGCGGGCAGGGGAGTACTTCCTGGTGACGGCCGGCACCAATAACGCGGCTGTCGGCGCCAACCTGCCACTGGGCGACCAGACCGGCGGCATCAACCTGTCAGGCACCACCGGCAAAGTGGCGCTGTCGCGCATTCCGACCGCGATGCAGACCGCCGATGGCGGCACCGATGTGCTCGACCTGGTCGGCTTCGGGAGCGCCAACCGCTTCGAAACCGCGGTCGCGCCGGCGCCGTCGAACAGCACGGCCCTGCACCGCGCCGACCTCGGCTGCACCGATACCGACAACAACTCCACCGATTTCAGCGCCGTGACCCCGACCGCGCCGCGCCGCTTCGGCACGCTGCACAGCTGCGGCGGCCCTGTCGTCGCACCGATCGTCCTGAGCTGTCCGGCAGGCATCGTGACCCAGCACGGCAACGCGATCACGGCCCTGCTGTCGGCCACCGACAGCGACAGCATCGTCAACAGCGCCGTCATCCTGTCGGGGGCCGCGTCCGGCATCAGCCTGGTGGGCGCGACCCCGGCCGGCAGCGCCGGCGGCAAGATGGAAGTCACCCTGCAGGTCGACGCGTCGGTGGCGGCTGGCCGCTACCCGGTCAAGGTCCAGTTCGGCAACAGCGACAGCCAGCTTGAGTCCTGCACCGTCAACGTCAGCGTGGCGGGCGAGGCCACCATTTCGCAGATCCAGGGTTCGCAAGCCGCGAGCGACTACAACGGCGTGGTCATGACCACCAAGGGCGTGATCACCGCCAAGGTCGGCAGCGGCTTCTTCCTGCAGGACCTGAACGGCGACGGCGACCCGTCGACCTCGGACGCGATCTTCGTGTTCGGCGCCCAGACGCCGGCCATGGTCGGCGACCTGGTCCAGGTTACCGGCACCGTCGATGAATACAAGCCGAGCGGCGCGACCCGTACCTACACCGAGTTGAAGGACGTTTCCGCCGTGACCAAGCTCAGCGCCGGCCATACCATCGCCCCGACCAACATCGGCCTGCCGAACGCCGACCTGGCCAGCGTCGAGGCGATGCTGGTGCGCTTCACCACGCCGCTGACCGTCAACCAGAACAAGTACCTGGGCGGGCGCGGCGAGCTGACCCTGGCCCATGGCCGCCGCGAGAACCCGACCAACCGCTTCCCGGCCGGTTCGCCGGAAGCCGCGGCCTTGGCCGCCGAGAATGCCGCCAACGAGCTCGTGCTCGACGACGGCGTGTTCACCACCCCGGCCACCATTCCCTACCTGGCGGCGGACGGCACCGTGCGCGCCGGCGACACCGTCACCGACCTGACCGGCGTGCTCGACTTCGGCGCCATCGGCGGCGGCGGCGCGGCCTTCAAGCTGCAGCCGACCGAGACCCCGGTGTTCTCGCGCACTAACCCGCGCCTGCCGGCGCCGAGCCTGCCGGCCGGCGTCAAGGTCGCCAGCGCCAATGTGCTGAACTTCTTCACCACTTTCACCGACGGCAAGGATGCCTGGGGCCGCAGCGGCCAGGGCTGCACCATCGGCAGCCGCACCAGCGCCGGCGAATGCCGCGGCGCCGACAACATGGCCGAGTTCGAACGCCAGCGCGACAAGATCGTCGCCTCGCTCAAGAACCTGGACGCGGACGTGGTCGGCCTGATGGAAATCCAGAACAACGGCGACATCGCCGCCACCTACCTGGTCGAGCAGCTCAACGCCGCCTACGGCAAGGCCACCTACGCGGTCGTGCCCAAGCCGGCCGCGACCGGCACCGACGCGATCCGCGTGGCCATGATCTACAAGCCGGCCGCGGTCTCGCTGGTGGGCGCCGCGCTGTCGGACGGCGACAGCGTCAACAACCGTCCGCCGATGGGCGCAAGCTTCAAGTCGGTCGCCAATGGCGGCAAGTTCTCGGTCATCGTCAACCACTTCAAGTCGAAGGCCAGCTGCGGCGGCGCCGGCGTGGGCGACACCGACCCGGGCAACGGCCAGGGCTGCTGGGACAAGACCCGCACCGCCCAGGCGCAGCGCCTCGCGACCTACTTCATCCCGCAAGTGGTGGCGGCGGCCAACGATCCGGACGTGCTGGTGATCGGCGACCTGAACGCCTACGGCTTCGAAAACCCGATTAACTACCTGACCGGCAGCGCCGGCCTGGTGAACCAGATCGAGCGCTTCGTGCGTCCGCACGGCACGCCGTACTCCTACGTGTTCGACGGCCAGTCGGGCTACCTCGACCACGCGCTGGCGAGCGCCTCGCTGAGCGGCCAGGTGGCCGGCGCGGCCGAATGGCATAACAATGCCGACGAGCCGGAGGCGATCGACTACAACCTGGGCGACACCCCGCAGGACCAGTTCACGATGGACCCCTACCGTGCCTCGGACCACGACCCGGTCGTGATCAGCCTGGCCCTGACCCCGACCTTCGCCGACATCAGCAGCTCGGTCAAGGTGGCAGTGGGCGGCTACAGCATCAATCGCCTGACCGGCAAGTACAGCGGAACGGTGACCATCACCAACACCAGCGGGCAGGCCATCAGCGGTCCGCTGCACTTCCTGCTGCAAGGTTTGCCGGCCGGTGTGACGCTCGACAACAAGAGCGGCATGCAAGGCGCATCCCCGTACATCAGCCTGCCGAACGCCGCGATCGCGGCCGGCGCGTCGGTGAGCGTGGGCACCACCTTCAGCAATCCGGGCAAAGTCAGCATCACCTATTCGCCGAAGCTGTTCAACGGCACGTTCTAAGGAAACGACACCATGTTCAATATGAAAGCACTCTTCCTGCGCGCCATGCTGGCGCTGTCCATGGCGCTCGGCGCATCCGGCGCCATCGCCGGCCCGACCTACCATGTCACCCTCGACACCTCGGCGTGGAAAGGCACGACCGGCTACCTCGACCTCGGCTACAACGGCCCGGGCGACGCGGGTCCGGCCGTGGCGCGCGTCAGTAACTTCGTCGGCAATTTCTTCGGCGACGCCATACTGTTCGATGGCGCGGCCGGCGACGTCGACACTGGCGTGACCATCACCAACCTGGGCGGCTTTAACTTCTTCGACAAGGCCATCGTGTTCGATGACGTACTGAGCTTCGAAGTGATGCTCGACGAACTGGCCGCCGACAACGGCATGCTGTTCAGCGTGGCGCTGTTCAACGCCGATTTCAGCGCCTACCTGGGCGGCGAAGGCAACCTGCTCGAGATCTCGCTGATCCCGGGCGTGCCGGATGCCGTGTTCGTCGCGCCAGGCGCGCCGCTGGACGTGACCGCCGTGCCGGAACCAGGCGATTGGGCCCTGGTCCTCACCGGACTGTTGCTGATTGGCTTCACCCGCCGCGCCCAGCAGCGCCGCTGATCCGGGCTTCGGAGCCGTCTGTCCAGACACCTGCCCTAGGGCAGGTGTTTCTATTTGTGCAACTTATTCGAAAAATGTCTTAATTATTAAGCGAAATTGTATTGTTCAGCTGACATCGCATTTGGCATATTCGGCCCATTGCCGTTATGGCCGTGTCTTCCAGACCGTGTGTACCATGTCAGCCCAAGTATTCGTGGTCGATCCCGACGCCTTCACCCAGCAGTTGCTGACGCAGAACCTGACGAGTGCCGGGCACGCGGTCGCCTGCTGCCCGGACGCCGAATCGGCCCTGGTCCTGCTGGACGAGCAACTGCCCGACCTGCTGGTGCTGGAGTGGGAGCTGGACGGCCAAAGCGGCGAGACCCTGGTGCGCCGCCTGCGCGGACGTGCCCGCACGCGCGACCTGCCGATCATCATGCTGACGGCGCGCGCCGCCGAGCACGACAAGATCATGGCGCTCGAATCGGGCGCCGACGACTACCTCACCAAGCCCTTCAGTCCGCGCGAACTGCTGGCGCGCATCGGCGCCGTGCTGCGCCGCCGCGGTCCGCCGCTGCCGGCCGAGGACACGATCCAGCTGGCCGGGTTGCGGCTCGACCCGGCCACCCAGCGGGTCACGGCCGGCGCGCGCCGGATTCCGCTCGGGCCGGTCGAATTCCGGCTGCTGAACTTCCTGATGCACCATCCCGAACGGGTGCATACCCGCTCGCAGTTGCTCGACCAGGTCTGGGGCCGCCATGCGGTGCTGGACGAACGCACCGTCGATACCCACGTCGGCCGCCTGCGCAACGCACTCCAGGCCAGCGGCCACCAGCGCCATATCGAGACCGTACGCGGCACAGGCTACCGTTTCGTGGCCTGGAACGTGCAGGCCCGGCTCGGCTGGCCGACAGCGGCCTGAACCCATCGCTTGATCCGTGGTCATCCTCAGTAAACTGGAGCAGGAATACCTGCTGCGCACGATCGAGTCCGGCATGGAGCTGGCCGACCTGCGCCAGCTGTTCCTGTGGGCGCAGGGCCCGCTGCAAGCGCTGCTGCCGCACGAGGCCCTGTTGTGCATGCAGGTGGACGGCGCCGGCCAGGTGCGGCGCAGCGAATGCCTGCACCGCAGCTTGCTGGACGCGGCCGCCTTGCGGCTATTGAACGGGGAAGTGGGACCGCGCCTGGCCCAGGCCTGGCGCGCCGCCCGGCTGCAGCCGGCCGTGCTGGATACGGAGGAAGGCGGGGCGGAAGAGGGCGGCGCCGCGCTGGCGGCCTGCCGGCCCTGGCTGCGCCGGAGCGGTTTCGAGAATGCGCTGGTGCATGGCAGCGCGCCCTTCGAAGGCGCGGCGACCGTCTTCGTGCTGCTCGGCCTGCCTTTCAGCCCCGGGGGGCGCCATGCCTACTTCCTGCGCTTGCTGCTGCCTTACCTGCACCTGGCGCTGCTGCGCGTGCCGGCCGGGAAACCCGCAAGCGTGCAGCCGGGCAGGGCCGCGCCTTCACGGGCGCTGTCGGCGCGCGAAGTGGCGATCCTGGATGGGGTGCGCGCGGGACGCACGAATGAGGAGGTGGGGCAGGCTCTCGGGATCAGTGCGCTGACGGTGAAGAACCACCTGCAGCGCGTCTACCGGGTGCTGGGCGTGGGCAACCGGGCCCACGCGGTGGCGCGCTGCCTCGAACTGCGCCTGCTGTGAGGGCGGTCCGGGCCGGCGGCCGGGAACAATCAGGCTTGGGGCAGGCTGGCCTGCAGGGCATCGCGGCGCTGGGCGTCGATGCGGAAGGCTTCGGCGTTGCCGTCGATGATGCGCAGGCTGCCGCAGCCTTCGGCAGCGCAATCCGGCGCCGGCATGTTGGCCGAGACGACCGGGGCGACCGGAGCACCGGTGCTCGGCGCCGCTTGCTCGGCGACCGAGGCGCTGCTGGCGCCGATCGACGCGGTCTGGGTCGCGTGGATTTCCTGGGTGCCGGCGCCGCAGGCGGTCAGGAGGACGGTCATGGCGATGGCGGCGACGGTACGGAGGCTGGAGAAGTTCATGATTGTGTCTTAGGAGCAAACTCGTCTGTAACGCTGCTTATTGTAGTGGGTAAATTTTTTCCAGTGCTCAATTTTTTCCGTTATTTAACAGGAAACGTTGAAGTATTGAAATAAAAATCGGCGAACTTCGGAACAGATGAGCGACGATGCGCAATCTATCCTTGCGGCAATAAAAGTTCTTCAAGGAAAAATTTCCACAGGCAATCTAGTTGCCGCGTGGCATTATCGCGACAAAGAAGACGACGTCTTTTCAGCTTGTCCAGGGAAGTGATTCGCTTGACCACACCGCGTCGCGGCGCGAAGATGAGGCATGAACAAAATCCTCCTCATCCTCTTGCTCGGCTGCGCCGCCTGCACGACCCAGGCGCAGGATCCCCACCCACCTGCGCCCGCCGCGCCGGCGGCTGTTCCGAAGGCGCCGTCCGAGCTGCTGGCCAAGATCCGCGCCCTGACGGCGGACACGACCTGCAGCGACAGCGGCCAGTGCCGCAGCCTGCCGGTCGGGGCCGTCGCCTGCGGCGGTCCGTCCGATTACCTGCCGTACTCGACCTTGCGTACCAACGAGAAGGAAGTACGCGAACTGGCCGAGCGCTACAAGGCCGAGCGCCAGGCCCAGATCGTCCGCAGCGGCATGATGTCGACCTGCCGCCACCTGCCCGATCCGGGCGCGGTCTGCGTGGCCGGCACCTGCCAGCTGGGAGCGGGCGCAGCGGCGCGCTGAGCCGGTTTCTTCTTTCTCCACGACGGGGGCCGCTGCCGGAAGGCTGCGGCCTTTTTGCTTTTTGCTTGTGTGACAAGGGCATAGCGCAGTGGCGGCACCAAAAAAAACGGTGCTGTCACCGCTGCGTGGTGAAATGGGACTGTCGAGCTGTATCCCGGTCCAACCGCGCTCTTGCACTTAACGGAGGCGGGCATGGAAACCAGGCGTTTCGCGAAATTCCTGCTCTAGCCGCCCAAAAAAAAACGCGCGCCGAAGCGCGCGTTCCCGGAGCAGGGACCGCGAAGGTCCCGTCACCTATCAGATGTCGCCGTTGGCGGTCGGGCTCTGGCGCGGGGTCAGTTCGCCCACCGGCACCGGATTGTTGGTCTCGACCTGGAACACGGTGACGCTTGCCGGGGCCTTGTTCTGGTCCAGCAGTTGCACCGCACCCATGAAGCGCTTGCCTGCCGGCAGGCCCGACCAGCTGGCGCTGACGGTTGCCGAGCTGCCTGCGACGACCTTGGCCGGCAGCAGCACGCGGAAGTTGCCGCCGCGTTCAGTCTTGTCGACCACCACCGAATGCAAGGCGAACTGGGTCGGCTGGCCGTTCGAGGTACGGTAGCCGATGGTGCAGGCCTTATACGCGCCGGCGGCCGGGGCGTTCAGCGTGACCAGCTCGTTCGAGGTCTGGTTACCCGAGTAGGCCACCAGCTTGCCGGCCGGCGACAGCAGCGCCAGGTCGAGGTCGTCCTTGCCGTTGCCGGTGGTATCGCGGTCGAACAGTTCGAACTGCATCGTCAGGGCGCCCGCCGGGACCGTGACCGGAACCACGTGCACGCCTGCGGCGCCGCTGGCGCATGCCGCCTCGACTTGCGCCGTGGTGCCGACCGAGCCGCTGGCAGCCTGGGGCACCTCATACGAGGTGCGCGCGATTTCCTTCAGGCCGCCGAAATTGGCGGTCATCACGCCCGAGAAGCCGGTGGTGACGGTCATCGGCTTGCTGCCGTTGACACGGTCGCTCTGGATGAAGCTTGGTGCCACGATCGGCTTGCCGGAACGGGCGATGATCGGGCTGCGCACGACGTGGGTGCCGTCCTTCCAGAGCAGGTTGCCGAAGTACCACTTGTTTTCGGTCGCGCCATTGCGGGTCAGGGTGACCGTGAACGAGCGGGTCGCGCCGGCCGGGATCGACAGCGTGGCCGGGTTGACGGTCACGTTGTAGCCCGGCATGGTGACTTCCGCCTTGTAGGTGGCGTCCGCGCCGCCCACGTTGGTCACCGAACGGGTGACGGTGGTGGCGCCCAGCACGTTGTTGAGCGAGATCGACGGCAGGTTCAGGTTATAGCCCTGCATGGTGCCGCCCGCGCACTGGCTCGCCACGCCGGCGCCGCACATGTACTTGCGGTAGTCGGCTTCGACGATGTTGTAGACCAGGCCAGGATTGGCCGCGCCGTTCGGGTTGGCATGGCCGGCGCCCTGGCCGAACGGCAGGATGCCGCGGGTGTCGCCGGAAGCGATGGTGTCCGGGTAGGTGTCGGTGGCGCTGGTCATCAGGGCCGACTTGATCATTGCCGGGGTCCAGGTCGGGTACTGCTGGCGCAGCAGCGCGGCCATGCCGGCCACGTGCGGGCTCGCCATCGAGGTGCCCTGGTAGGAAGCCCAGGCCGCCGGCGGGGTCAGGGTGCCGTTGACGACGTCGGCGCGCTGCGACTTGCTCAGGGCCGGCGAGACGCCGGCGATCACGTCCACGCCAGGTGCGGCGATGTCCGGCTTCATGACGTTGCCGTCGTAGCGGTTCGGGCCGCGCGAGGAGAAGTCGGCCACGACCGGCGCGTTCACGGCCGAGGTGCCGACCACGAACTTGGTCAGCGACGCGCTCGCGCCGGCGGTCTTGGCGTAGGCCACGATCAGGGCGCCGTCTTCGGCGCTGACGTGCACGGTCGGGACCGAGTGGATCTCGGCCACCAGGCCGCCGGTGGTGTTCACGTGGACCATGCCGACGCCGCCGGCTTCCATCACCGCCAGGCTCTTGTCGACGCGCGCGGTGATGCCGCGGGTGCAGACCACGATCTTGCCGGCCACCTTGGCCGGATCGAGGACCGGAACGCCCTTGTTCTCGACGCTGCTGTAGCAGAGCTTGACGGCTTCCGGATCGGCGCCCGCCATGCCGGCGTCTTCCGCCAGGATCAGCGGTGCGCTCGGCAGCGGTGCGTTGTTCATCGAGGCGCCGGTGTAGCTCGCGCCGTTGCCCAGCACGACCTTGGCCTGCAGCTCGCGGTTATGGGTCGAGGCGGCCACGGTGGCTTGCCACGGGCTGATGTGGGCCACGGTGTTCGCCGGGCCGCTGTTGCCGGCCGATGCGGCGACGAAGACGCCGGCGTTGGAGGCGTTCAGGAAGGCCTGCTCGACCGGATCGGTGATCGAGGTGCCGCCGCTGATCGAGAAGTTAATCACGTGCACGCCGTCGGCCACCGCTTTTTCGATCGCCGCCACGCTGTCGCCGGTGAAGCAGCTGTTCTTGGCGCCGGTGGCTTCGGCCGGGTCGTCGTACGACCAGCACACCTTGTACGAGGCGATGCGCGCGCGCGGCGCCACGCCCGACATCTCACCGACGGCGATGCCGCCGATGACGGCTTCGGCGCCCGCGTTGCCGCCGGCGGTGGTCGAGGTGTGGGTGCCGTGGCCGCCTTCACCCATGTTGCCGCCGACCGAGTCGCGCGGCGAGCGGAATTCGCTCCAGTGGGTCGATTCGCCGACCGACCGGTAGGTCGCGTCGAAGAAGCGCGCGCCGATCAGCTTGTTGTTGCAATGGGCGGTGGTGAAGCCTTCGCCGGTTTCGCAGTCGCCTTTCCAGCGCGACGGCGGCGCGTCGTAGACCAGCTCGTCGCTCGGGTTGAAGCTCCACTTGCCGTTGCTGTCCTTGCGGTCGGCGAAGGACGGGCTTTCCGGCCAGACGCCGCCGTCGACGATGCCGATGATGATGTTTTCGCCAGCCTTGCCCTTGCCGCCCAGCTGGTCCCACAGTCCGCCCGCCTTGCTCAGGCCCAGGAAGGCCGGGGTGTAGGTGGTGCTCAGGGTGCGCGGGGTGTCGGCGGTCACGGCGGCGACGTCGGTGCGCGCCATCAGGGCGCGCACTTCGGCGTCGGTCAGCATGGCCGCGAAGCCGTTCAGCACGACGCTGTAGTTATGCAGGATGGGCGCGCCGGCGACCGACGACATCACCACCTGCTGCTTGTTCTCGAGATAGCCGTTGTAGAGCTGGACGTCGGACGATTCCAGGTCCAGACGCTGGCCGGCGGCCGGCTGGGTGGCGGGCATGCCCTCGACGCCGCCGCTGTAGGAAGCGATCGGCTTGTCGGCCAGTTGCACGATGTAGGGACGGCGCAGGCTATCGGCGCTGGCGCTCAGGGCCAGGCAGGACAACGACAGCAGGACGGCCGCGGAAAGGGGACGGAGTTTCATGTTCATCAGGATTTCCTCGTTCTGTCGTGTGCGTTCAGGCTGCTTTGCGGCGGCGGGCGGCGACCAGGCCGGCGATGCCGAGGCCGAAGATCAGGGCGCTGGCGGGTTCCGGCACGGCGGTCAGCTCGATGTTGTCGACGCCGAACTGGCCCTGGTTGGTCTGGAAGGCCTTGCAGCTGCCTGCGCTGTCGCACACGAAGCCGAACAGCAGCGCTTCGACGAACTCGTTCGCGGCGAAGGCGGCGGTCATGTTGTAGTGGCCGAACTGGAAGCCGCCGGCGGCCGGCTTGCCGAAAATGACGTCCTGCAGGGCCGAGCTGCCGTCGGCGCGGAAGCCCTGGATGCGCAGGAAGCCGGCGACGGCCGGGTAGCTGCCCAGCACCGGCGAGGCGCCGATGAAGCTGGCGTCGATCGACTTGATGTTGAAGCGCTGGCCGTTGGTGCTGGAAGTGATGTCGATGTAGCTGTCGTTGAAGGCGCCGTAGTACATGCCGGGATTGTTCACCGGGCACGCCATGCTGACGCAATAGGTCGGGTCGCTGCCGTCGATGAACTCGCCGACCAGGGCGCCGGCGCCGCCGCCGGCCACGTTGGCATAGAAGCCGAGATTGAAACCGCTCTCCGTATACACATCGGTGCCTGCGACCGGGCCGTACCAGCCGTCGAAACCGATCACGCCCGCCTGCGCGGGCGCGGCCGCGAAGGCAGCCGCGCCCAGGGCGGCGGCGGCAAGTTGTTTGAAGGTCCCGCTGGGGGAAAATGCTGCGAGGTGCGATTTCCGGATCATGGTTCTTCTGCCTTTATGGTTGGGTCTTGTCACGCCTGGATGGGGCGGGGCGAGCTTGTCTTGTGCTCATGCACCTGAACGGTCTCAGGATGACAATAAATATATCAATGGAAACAACAAAAGTGGAAAAAATTTCAACGAGGAAAATTTTGATTTTGAAACATTTGCGTAACAAAATTCGGTTTCCTCTATGAAAATGTACGTTCGCAATCAAGAACACACGTTGCGTATGCGCAGCGGATTGTTGTCAACATGTCAGTTCGCAAGCTTGTACAGGGCAGGGAGGACGGCAACAGCGGATCCCCTGTGTCGCCAGGCGCAGCAAGCGGGGCGCAAACAACAGTTGTCGGCGCGGGGAAGGGCGTGGTAGCCTTCACCGCCGAAGCTTTTCATAAGAGCAATTTAGGAGCAGGTCGATGGTTTGTGGAATGAAACAGAGAACCGCCGCACAGCGCCAGGCGGGGTTCACGCTGCTGGAACTGCTGGTGGTCATCGTGATCATCGGCTTGCTGGCAGCCTATGTCGGCCCGAAATACTTCTCCCAGCTGGGCAAGTCCGAAGTGACCGTGGCCAAGGCCCAGATCGAAGCGTTCGACAAGTCGCTCGATACCTACCGCCTCGACGTCGGCCGCTATCCGAGCGCCGAGGAGGGCCTGGGCGCGCTGATGACCGCGCCGCCGAGCGCGGGCGCCAAGTGGAACGGCCCTTACCTGAAGAAAGGCGTTCCCCAGGATCCTTGGGGCCGCGCCTATATGTACCGCTCGCCAGGCAGCAAGTCCGAGTACGAAATCCTGTCCCTGGGCAAGGATGGCCAGCCGGGCGGCACCGGCGACAACGCCGACATCTCGTCGCAATAACGCCTTCGCGCCACCTTTCCTCACGCAGCAGCCGGGCCACCCATGCAGTTCGCCGTACGCACCCTCGCGCCCGACATGTCGATCGCCAATATCGTCGTCGACGCGGCCGACGCGCTCGATGCGCGCCGGCAGGTCGAGGCGCGCGGTCTGTTCGTCAGCAGCATCGAGCCCGCCGGCGGCGCGCGCCTGGCGCGCCAGCGCGGCGGCAAGCTGTCGCTGGTGCTGTTCAGCCAGGAACTGCTGGCGCTGCTAAAAGCCGGCCTCGGCATCGTCGAAGGCCTGGAAGCCCTGCTGGAGAAGGAAGCGGCGCCGGGCGCGCGCGGCGTGCTCGAACGCCTGCTGGGCGGCCTGCGCGAAGGCAAGCGCTTCTCCGCCGTGCTGGCCAGCCAGCCCGACCTCTTTCCGCCCCTGTACGTGGGCATCGTGCGCGCCGCCGAAGGCACCAGCGACCTGCCGCGCGCGCTTGCGCGCTACATCGACTACCAGCAGCGCATCGACACCGTGCGGGCCAAGATCGTCAGCGCCTCGATCTATCCCGTGATCCTGCTGATGGTGGGCGGCGGCGTGAGCGCCTTCCTGATCGGCTACGTGGTGCCCAAGTTCGCCGAGGTCTACCACGGCGCCGGGCGCAACCTGCCGTGGATGTCGCAGCTGCTGCTCGACTGGGGCCAGTTCGCGGCCGGCCATGGCAGCGCCATCCTGGTCGCCGCGCTGCTGCTGGCCGGCGGCGCCGTGGCCGGCGTGCGGCGCCTGCTCCAGACCGGCGGCATGGCGCGGCTGCTGGCGCGCCTGCCCGGCATCGGCGAGCGCGCCCGCATCTATGAACTGTCGCGCCTTTACCTGACCCTCGGCATGCTGAGCGAGGGCGGCATCACCATCGTCAACGCCATCGAGACGGTGCAGCCGATGGTGTCCGGCACCGTGCGCAAGGGCCTGGCGGCGGCACGCGCGGCGATCGAATCGGGCCAACCGCTCTCCACCGCCTTCGAGGCCAACGGCCTGACGACGCCGATTTCGCTGCGCATGCTGCGCGTGGGCGAGCGCACCGGCGAAATGGGGCCGATGCTGACCCAGTCGGCGGCCTTCTACGACGGCGAGATCGGACGCTGGATCGACCGCTTCACCCGCACCTTCGAGCCGCTCCTGATGGCCGCCATCGGCCTGGTGGTGGGCGCCATCGTGGTGCTGCTGTACATGCCTATTTTCGACCTTGCCGGAGACATGTCTTGAACGCCCCGGAATCTCCCGCAATGCTCGACGCCGCCATGCTGGCGCGCGCCCGCGCCCAGGCCCGGGCCTCCCAGCGCGGCCTGGTGGCCGAGCTGGAAGCGCTCACCGGGCAGGATGCGCGCCAGCTGGTGCGCGCCCTGGCCGCGCCCTTCGCCATGCCGGTGATGGAAACGGCCGACATGCTGGCGCTGGCGCCGGCCTTCGACCTGCTGCCGCTGGCCCAGGCCCTGTCGCGCCACTGCGTGCTGCTGCGCGCGCCGAACGGACGCCTGACCGGGGTGCTGGCCGACCCCTTCGACCTCGACCTGCAGACCTGGCTGGGCGCGCAGGCGCGCGCCACCCTGCGCGCGCCGCTCGACCTGTGCCTGGCGCTGCAGGCCGATATCCAGGCCTATCTCTCCAAGCAGGAGGAATCGGCGCGCGCCGTCGACAGCCTGGTGGGCGGGGCGGGCGATTCCCGGCGCGACGGCAAGACCGCCGCCGTGCTGTCCTTCGCCACCGTGTCCGAAGCCGGCAGCCCGGCCGTCAAGCTGGTCAACTCGACCTTGTACGACGCGCTCAAGGCCGGCGCCTCCGACATCCACCTGGAAAGCACGGCCGGCGGCCTGTCGGTCAAGTACCGCGTCGACGGGGTGCTCGACCACGCGACAACGGTCGGGGGCATCGAGCTGGCCGAGCACATCATCTCGCGCCTGAAAGTGCTGGCCGAACTCGACATCGCCGAGCGGCGCGTGCCGCAGGACGGCAGCTTCCGGGTCGAGTCCGGCGGGCGCGACATCGACCTGCGCGTATCGATCATGCCCAGCATCCACGGCGAGGACGCGGTCATCCGTATCCTCGACAAGCGCGCCATGATCGAGTCCTACGGCGCGCTCACGCTGGAGGCGCTGGGCTTCGACGCGCCCTCGCTGGCGACCCTGCGCATGCTGGCCCAGGAAGCCTACGGCATGCTGCTGGTGACCGGCCCCACCGGCTCGGGCAAGACCACGACCCTGTACGCGGCCCTGACCGAGATCCATAACGGGCGCGAGAAGATCATCACCATCGAAGACCCGGTGGAATACCAGCTGCCCGGCATCCTGCAGATCCCGGTCAACGAAAAGAAGGGCCTGACCTTTGCGAAGGGGCTGCGCTCGATCCTGCGCCACGACCCGGACAAGATCATGGTCGGCGAGATCCGCGACCGCGAGACCGCCGAGATCGCGGTGCAGTCGGCGCTGACCGGCCACCTGGTGCTGACCACGGTCCACGCAAACAACGTGTTCGACGTGTTCGGGCGCTTCACCCACATGGGCATCGATCCGTATGCCTTCGTGTCCGCCCTGAACGGCATCTGGGCCCAGCGCCTGATCCGCATGAACTGCCCGCACTGCGGCGAGCGCTACGACCCGAGCGAGAGCGAACTCGCCTCGGTCCACCTGGAGCGGCGCGAAGTGGCCGACTACGTCTTCATGCGCGGCAAGGGCTGCGGCGATTGCCGCGGCACCGGCTACCGCGGGCGGCGCTCGATCGCCGAGATCCTCACGCTCAATGACGAGATCCGCGAGCTGATCGTCGACAAGCAGCCGATCCGCCGCATCAAGGCCGCCGCCCACGCCAACGGCACCCGCAGCCTGCGCCTCGCGGCGCTCGACCTGGTCCGGCGCGGCGCCACCACCATCGACGAAATCAAGCGGGTGACCTTGCATGCGTAGGCGAATCGGACAATCCCTGCGCATCGGGCTGGCCGCCCATGGCGCGGCCCTGGTGCGCACCGGCCGCATGCTGGGCGGCGAGCCGCTGGCCCTGGCCGAGCGCCATGCCGACCTGACGGCCCCGGACGGCATCGTCAACGCGGTCGGCGCGCTGTTCGCCGACGATCTCGCGCCAGCCGGCTGGCCCGTCACCGTCGTGCTGGCGGACGAGCTGGTGCGCCTGTGGCAGGTGGCGCCGCCGCCCGGCGCCAGCCGCATGGGCGACCTGCAGGCGGCGGCCGCGCTGCGTTTCCAGCACCTGTTCGGCGGCGCCCTGGGCGACTGGCGCCTGAGCGCCGACTGGGACGCGGCGCGTCCCTTCCTGGCGGCCGCCGCGCCGGCGTCCCTGCTGGCCCAGCTCGAGTCTGCGGCGCGCACCCACCGTTTCCACCTGGTGGAAGTGGTGCCGCAGTTCGTGGCCGCGATGAACGCCTGGCGCCGCGAGCGCCGCAGCGGCGCCTGGTTCGGGCTGGTGCAGGGCGGGGTGCTGTCGCTGGCTGCCTACGAGGGCCGCAGCCTGGCGGCGGTGCGCACCGCCGTGATCCCGGACGGCGCCGACCGCGACTGGCTCGAAGCCCATGTGGCGCGCGAAGCGCTGCGGGTCGGGGTGGGGCGGCCGGAACGCCTGCAGCTGTGCGGCGCCGCACCGAGCGGCTGGGCCAGCAGCATCGGCCGCCTGAAATTCGCCTGCACCCTGTTCGAGAGCGACGCCAGCGAAGGGCAGCAGGGCTGGACCGAACTGGCGCGCCTGGCGCGCACCGGGAGCGCGGCATGAGGCGCACCCGCATCGATTTCGCGCCGCGCAGCCTGCGCCGCCTGCTGTTCCAGACCCCGCCGCGCATGCTCGGGCCGCTGGCGGGTGCCGTCGCCGCCTGCGCGCTGGCTGGCGTCTACGCCTGGGATTACGCCGAGCAGCGGCGCGAGCTGGACGCGTTGCACGCCGCGCTGGCCGCTCGCGCCAGCGCGGCGGCGCCCGCGCCCGCCGCCGCGCAGCGCAAGATCGCCGTGCCCGAGCAGCAGGCGAACGCCGTCAACGACGCCGTCCTGCAGCTGAATCTGCCGTGGCGCGAGCTGTACGACGCGGTGCGCGCCGCCACCCCGGCCTCGGTGGCGCTGCTGGCGCTCGAACCCGACGCCAAGCGCCGCACCCTGCGCCTGACGGCGGAAGCGAAGAACAGCGACGACATGTTCGCCTACATCGGCAAGCTGCAGGAGCAGGCCTGGTTCACCAGCGTGGTGCTGACCCGCCACGAGGTGGCCGAGCAGGATCCGAACCGGCCGCTCCGTTTCCAGCTCAGCGCCCAGTGGGGGGGCCGATGAATCCGAAGGCGATGAACCTGTCCTCGGCCTGGCTGCGGCTGCGCCTGGCGCTGCGCCGCGTGAACCCGCTGGTGGTCGCCGTCATGGCCGCCCTGCTGGGCGGGGCCCTCGCGGCCGGCGCGCTCCTCGGCGCGCGCGACCGCCTCGGCGAGGAATATGCGCAGGCGCGCCGGCAGGCCAGGGCGCCCGCTCCGGTGGCGCCGCCGCCGGCCCCGCCCAGCAGCGACCAGAACCTGTCCGCCTTCTATGCCGTGCTGGGTGAACGGCGCGGCGCCGAGCGCCAGCTCAAGGAAGTGTTCGCGATCGCCGCCAAGCATGGCCTGAGCCTGCAGCAGGGCGAATACCGCAGCAGCTACGATCGTGTCGCCAAACTGTACACCTACCAGGTCAATTTGCCGGTGAAGGGCAGCTATGGCGCCATCTGGCAGTTCGCCTTCGACACCTTGCGCGCGCTGCCGCACGTCTCGCTGGACGACGTCAGCTTCCGCCGCGACAGCATTGGCGACGCGAACGTGGAGGCGCGCCTGCGCATGACCTTCTATCTGGCGGCGGCGCCGGGTGTGCCGCAGGCGGGACCGGCAGGAGCCTCACAATGAAGCCCCGCCATCTCGCCATGGGCGCGGCCCTGCTGCTGGCCGCCGGGCTGGTGGTCTTCGGCGACAGCACGCCGGAGACCGAGCTTGCCGAACCGGTCGAACGGGCGTCGGACCCGGTCCAGGCGTCCGCAGCTGCGGCCGCACCCGCGCCCGCAGCGAAGAACGAGGAGGGCCCGGTGGTCCAGCGCCTGATTCCGCGCGAGACCCTGATCGGCGGCAGCGAGGACCGCTTCGGCGCGGCCGAAGGCGAGGGCGG